>JAQWBC010000060.1 GCA_028707415.1 Candidatus Izemoplasmatales bacterium | reverse complement strand
TTATGCTGGCAATCCATCCGACAATAGCGCCAAAGATAATCCAATATAAAATATACATGTTATACCTCCTTCCAAAATTTCTTTCTGCGGCCGTTTTTTCTCGAGGCCGGATCTAACGATATTAAATGTTCTCCAATTATTATCTTTGATACATAAAACAAAGAGGTCTTACTGATTAGTAATCAATTACATTATCCAATCATTACTAATTATTTGCCGCTAAACTGCTACGATTCAGGAATTGGTGATGTTGTTTCCCCAATTATCTCTTTTAATTGAAGTTCTTTATCATTTTCATTTGCTTCTATTCTCCATTTATCCTTTTCCGGAATCATTTCTTTCATACTTTCATACAAATTGATGTCAAACACCACATATACAGTTTGCTCGCCAACCGCATAGGCAATTAGAGTAGCTCTAGTGTCGCGGTATATTTGTTTGTTATTTGCTTTTTGAAATGAAAGGGAAGCAATCGGTTCCTGATAATCTTGGCTAGCTTTAATTCCATCATCGTATTGATTGCCAATCAATGAATACGATCGAACCATAGCACCGTTCAGCCGGACAGATTGAACCAAGTGGTATGCTTTACTGGTCATAAATTCGGGGCGGACGGGGAAAAAAACCAATTCTGTTGCGTCCTTCCAGAAAAAATAATTGATTTTTTGAAAACCGAATCGACCCATATCTGGTCGCAGACAAGTAGTAACAATAGCTGTCTCTGGAATATGATTTCGTTCGTCGATGGTGGCATACTTAGTTAATACATTTCGATAATGCGTCATTGCCTTTGCCGTTGCAGTAATTTTGATTAGTCCGAATATAAACGAAACCACAGTTATTAAAATCATAACAACCGTGAAAAAACCCAGCCAAATCGCTGAAGCAATTTTTCCGTAATTGATAACCCATAAGGTAACCGGCACAAATACCCCGATTAAACAGATAGCTAAATTCCAGAAGTGTTCATGTCTGCTTGATTCGCGTATCTCTTTTTCTACTTCAATTCGATTTTCCATGATTTGACCTCCACTAGATCGTTTTGATAATGCATATCAATAAAGATAAATAATAGCGGTATTTTTTGATACTTTGGTGATAGTCAATAGTATCAAGATTGGGGAAGAGTATTGTTTGAACTTCCGTTGACATCGGCTACATAAACAGGGTCCGGTGAAGATGCGCCTTCAATTGGTTTTTGGCTTATAGCCCCATAACGATGCGTTCGATATCGTTCCTTTGGCTTCTTCATCACTTGATCTAACGCAACAAATACGAAACCAAGAATCAAAACGGCAGCGGTAATAATCAATACTGCCACTGAGACCCCATAGATACCCAATACTTCATAATCGAGAAAAGGGTAAGGGAATTGGGAAATCGTATCACCATATCGATATAGTTCGCCATCGACCGCCCGAAAATTTGAAAAAACAAAATAATAAATCGGGAAAAGCGTATAATACAAAGGGTCCTTTGCACGGGTAAATCCTTTTACATCGAAGAGTAGATAATCTGCGAAAAACCAAAGGGGAGTAACATAATGAACCATAATGTTTCCCAAGCCCTGCGCAACATTGTCCATGCTGGCGTCCATATTAGGTCTAAGAAGAAAATGAAAAATCAAGAAAGTCACGAGAATGGACACGGTTGCCAATGATTTTAACACATGATAAAATCTGGTGTTTCGATTTTTTCCGAAGATAATCCAAATCAAAAACACAATCATTACTGCCAAGCACAGTACATTACTTTGTGTCGTGTAATAAGAAATAAAGATGGCAAAACTCGGAGAATCCAAGACAGTTAGGGAAAGACCATATGCACATGAAATGATAAAAAGGCTTTTGAAAACAATGGATGCAATTTTCATATCAGTTGTTGTCTCCGTTCGTCAGAATTAAAAATGGTTTTACCTTTTAGTGTGCTATATATTCACTATACGCTAAATAAATCATATTACAAGTGTTTTTATGAAATTATGTTTATTTTATTATATTTGATACTTTTTTTATGTATTTGCTGCGTCTTTAGTGTTGTTATATGAAATTAGTATTGACATTATGAAAATATAAGAATATAATTAAGGCAACTTGGTAAACAAAATGGACTTTATAACAATTTGAACGGAGAAATGTAAAATGTTATTTTCAAAAAGTGTTAAATTTTCCCGCGTCATGATTCTGGTTCTTTTAGCCGGTGCAGCTCTGACAATGAGTGCGTGTGGTTCTATCACCACCACTAATTCTGCGGATGATGTCTCTGTTACAGCAATCGTCGTCACCGGTGCCGGTGGTCTCACCGTTATCGATACTATAGGTGGAACGCTTCAGATGTCTGCCCTTATTACACCAACTGATGCCACCGACGCTACCGTCGTATGGACGCTTCAAAACGGAACCGGCATCGGTTCAATCAATTCTACTGGCATCTTGAGCGCGGTTACCAACGGCACAGTCACTGTTCGGGCAACTTCAGTCAGTGACAACACCGTAAGTGGCACACTGCTTCTCACCTTCAGCAATCAAGTCGAAGTCGATATGGATTCAACTCTAACTAGCCTGACTTCCGATGGCATTATGGTTATGGGTTTTTCCCCATTATCAGAACATTACATCATGGTTCTTTCCAGCGGAACTACTTCAACCCCGCTTGTCGAAGCTATTAAATATGCAGCTGATGCTACGATGGTTATCATTCCGGCTTCGGACGTGACATCGACAGAAATCGTCAATCGCATAACAACCATCACGGTCACTACCGCAGATGGGCTTACAACGAAAGTTTATGAAGTCGTGTTTGAATCAGCAATTGCTAACGTTGAACTAGGGACAGCTGATGATTTCGTCATGCTGGCTACAACCGGTATTTCGACCGCAACCACATCAATCATCACTGGCAATATTGGCGTCAGCCCCGCCGCTGCCACTTACATTACCGGATTTTCTCTTATCTTGGATAGCACTGGCATCTTTGCAACCTCCAGTCAAATTGTCGGTCAAGTGTTTGCATCCGATTATATTTCTCCGACTCCGAGTCAGCTGACTACCGCAATCTCTGACATGCAGACGGCTTATACCGATGCAAGTGGCCGTGCAGCCAACTACAATGAACTATATGCCGGAGACTTGAGTGGAAAAACACTAACCTCGGGCGTCTATAAATTTGGAACTAGTGTTCTCATCAATACCGATCTTACCCTAACCGGCAGCGCCACCGATATTTGGATTTTCCAAATTTCCGGACAACTGACTCAGGCGGCTGGAATTCAAATCACTCTAGCAGGCGGAGCCCTTGCCAAAAACATCTTCTGGGTGGTCGCTGATACCGTAGCCATCGGAACCGGTGCACATTTTGAAGGCACAATCCTTGCTATGACCAACATCTCAATGGGAACAAACGCCTCGATTAACGGCAATCTATATTCTCAAACAGCAATCACTCTTGACGCTTGCATTGTCGATAAAAAATAAGTGAATCAAGTTAGATAATAAAATGATTTTCGATAAAAAAACACTAATTGAATCTGATTGACAAAAACATACCATATAGTGATACAAAGAATAAGTTATCGATGTTCACTGAGCAACCAAACGTATATAGTTGTTAAAGTAAAAAGATATGAAAATATAAGAAAATTGTATTGACATTATGAAAATGTGAACATATAATGAAGCAAGTTAGAACTTAGTATTTTTAACCAATTCTTTTGATGCGAAAGGTAGGTGTGACTAATGGATGATTTCAAACTCTATTCAGTGGAAGAAATCGCGGCGATCTTGAAAGTAACCGAACGAACGCTCTATAACTATATCAAAAGCGGTAGCCTCAAAGCTGTGAAAATTGGCAAGTACTGGCGGATAAAGCATACCGACCTTCAAAACTTCATTGACACTGGTACGAAATAACTTACTCTGCTTCAAAAAAACGCTCAAAGTATTAGCACTTAAAACAACGTCAAGTCTTGAATGGCTTGGCGTTTTAATTATATAAATAGGAGGAAACGGTATAAATATCACGTTAATTTATGATACAATACCGATTATCTGAGGCAAATATGATTCCTTATTAGTCAATACAGAAAAAATAGAAATTATATGACTACATACTTTTGGAAAAATGATGATTTAACCAAATTCGCTGACGTTATTCTTCATCTCTCCCTCTATCAATATCCGATTAGTTCAAATAATGTGATTGCTGGGATTTTTTTTCTAGTATGCAGACTGTAAAACAATTACCAAAAAAATAAGTCATCACGTTGACACAATATTAATAAAGTTATAATATGAATTTTAAGACGATAAATATAAATTCTTTTTAATCTTCAAAGAGCATAAAATCAAAACAATTTAGATAATAATTGTCATCAATTTGGCGGTATTCAAATGATAAATTTAAGAAAAATAACTGAAGAAATCTTCCCGGCTATAATAAAAATGAAGATGCCTGAAGATCAACATTTTGTTGCGCCAAACGTTTATTCATTAGCAGAAGCTTGGTTATATCCTTCAGCTCGTCCATTTGCCATCTATAATGATGATCTGCTTGTCGGCTTTATTATGCTTGATTGGAATCCAAATAAACAAGACTTAGGAATCTGGCGATTAATGATTGCTGTCGACCAACAAGGCAAGGGATATGGGCAAGACACGATTAAAATAGTTATCGAGATGGCCAAAAAAGAGGGAAAGTTCAAATCCTTGTCTTTGGATTATACTCCTGAGAACAAAATCGGGGAACATATCTATTACAAACTCGGTTTCCGTCCCACTGGCGAAATCGACGAAGGTGAGATCATCATGAAACTGGACATTAAAGAAAATTAAAGGGCAAGACAAAAATATACCCTGTCGAATTGACGCTTTAAAAGGTCATTTCATTACAGGGTATTTTTTGTTTATATACTTATTTTTTTTGCTTGTTCAAAACAAAGAGGTTGAAGAATGTTAAGGGATCCTATTTGGGTTTTGAAGTAATAGATTTTTGGAGAATCGGAAAAACACCCATTAGACAGGTAACAATTTTATCGCATCCAAATTTCAAAACATCAGTCGTAGGAAGGCCTAAATTCTTTTCATATTCGTCTATTGTTTCTTTAATTTCAGCGTCAGACATCATTTCATGGTTAAGAGTTATGGCTACTACCTTCGATTTGGAGAATGTTTCTACCTGTTCAATTTCGCTTTCGATGGATGGCATTTCTAAAAAGTCAAAATCACCTCGATTTTTTCGTTTTGGTGCATGTTGGAGAATTACAGCTTGGGGCTTTCCCCTCTTAGAATAATACAGGAACTGATGTATGCGGGGTTGCTCACCGATCCTTGACCTTCGACGATGAAAAGATCTGGATTTTCCGCTTCATAAGCCTTCATGATGATGTTTTCGACTTCGCCGATTGCGTATTGAGAAGGTATCGAATCCAAAGGAATGCCGTATTTCACACCTTGTATGATTCCTGTTTGTCCGGTGCTAATAAAAATAGACCGAACCCTTTTTCATTGAAAGCCTGGTTCAATAACAAAGCAGTAGTTCTTTTTCCAATAGCACTATCAGTTCCTAAAACCGCAATCACTGGAGTCTTCATATGGAGAATCCTGCCCGAAAAATTATGAAGATTTTTACGAGGCGGAGTGCGACGAATATCATCAATCATCACTTTGTATTTTTTAGCTTGTCGAATAAACTCTTCATCTTCATTGAGCAGTTCATACAGTGGATTAACAATATTCATTCCATATTTCATGGCGGTCAAAAACACCTCGCGATCAGGCTTGGTCAAAAAGGCCGAAGCCGGGGCCATTCCATAAATAAAGTATTCGGGAACGAAACCAAGAATTTTGATTGCATCAGAAAGATTGGAAAAAATGGGAATACCGTTCTCCCTGCCTTCAAGATACAATCCGGAATCCAATCCGGTTTTTGTACTGTCGATAACCCCTAAAATAGTATATTTTTGTGAATGACGAACTAGTCCATTCGCGGTTTTTCCATCCATTAAACCGAAGTTTCCTTCACAATAGATAAGGGCTTTGGAGTTCAAAATATCACCTCCTAAGATATAGATTCAATCGCATTATAGAATAAAAAAAAGCGAAAGTAAAGATGATATCCAAAACAAATACAACCAAAAAAATGAACATTAGTTGAAATAAATATCAAAATTAAAGAAAAATAAACATAAAAACCAAATCACAATTACGATTTGGTGAATTGTTGAATATAGAATTAAGCAATATTTATGTATTTACACTTATCGCAAATTGTCTTTACCTGCTCAGTATCCAATCCAAAGTCCGACGAGTAGAAAAACTATCGTTAACAATAACCCCGGCAAATTCACTCAGGATTACGATGCCGTTATTGTCGACATTCGCGGCGCAATATTCTTTGGCAATCAGGTTCATCCCGTCTTTGAGCGAGGTGATCAGCACGATATCGG
>JAQWBC010000059.1 GCA_028707415.1 Candidatus Izemoplasmatales bacterium | reverse complement strand
CATCCGATCCAAAATGGTCAAATCAAAATGGAAATCATTTACCGATCCGACAAGATAAGGTGAAACGAGGTTATTGACATAGGGGTCGTTTGTATCATTATCATCAGCCAAGAAAGCTACGTCAGCGGTGTAATCTGCTAAAGCATCGCCCAAAGCAAATGTTCCTACAAATTGAACGATCTTTCCATAATATGTTTTTAACCCTGTTGGCGTTTGAACTTGGAAACGGAAAGTACCTGGTATTTTGCCAATGCTTAACATATTATCTTGGGGAATGGAAACATACTCGCTACCAGATATAATTGAAAAAACATAACTACTATCGAAGGAATAATCCATATCGGTATAGAAAATATAAGTTGTTCCACCTTCATATTTTTCTACGATGTAATAATCACGAATTTCCGTTTCTAACACTTCACCGAGATCATCAGTATCTGCTTGAACTGCGACTGTAAATGTATAAACATCAGAAGGAAGACCAGAAGTGTTGGTGATCTCGTTGCCGTTAGCAATGATGATGACCGAATGGGTTCCCGGAAGAATCAAACGGCCATTACTGAACGTATAACTGGGGTTACTTTCATCAGTAACGGTAATGATTGTCTCGACACCATCAATAATGATTGTATAAGAAACAGGATAGAAGGTGAAATCGATTGGTTCTTGATCCCAATCAACTTTCTGTCCAACAACTGTAATATTAGTCGGAGCTGTAAACTTATCAAGTTCTAACCATTGAGCATAAAGAACTCTTGATCCACTTGCCGTAAGTGTAGCGAATGACGTTTCCGACAAATTATATTCGGTTCCTCCAGTGGTTTGCGTAAACCAACCCAAGAAGATATATCCAGCTCTTTGAAGCGTGTTAAGACTAGAACTGGCTGCGAACATTGGTTCAACAATCGTTATGTCAGTAAAGTTATCTTCCGTAACATAATAAATAACTGTACTTTGATTCATCAAGATAACCGTATTCAAACCAGTACTATAATAAATAACATGAACGCTTATATTATCGGTAATATTTGTAAAGTCACTATGATCCCAATCAAAAAAATAATCGGCATTGTCGGGAAGATCGGGTATTTGTTCCAAAGTCAATGATGCGCCATATAATACTTGAACGTTAATCGGTTCGCCTGGTTTATATTCTATTAGCACTGCATCCCAAACAATTGGCGTAAAGGTTACAATCAAAGTTTTCAGTTGATAGGTGAGATCAATTGTCGTTGCAGCAGCAGTAATCGTATATGACGACTCCGTATTAACAACATCATTGATCTCCATACTGACAAAATCGTATCCGGTAACGGTTTGCGAAGGTGTATAAATCATACCGGGGACCATTTGTCTGATAATGGAAGAATTCGGTGTATCGCCACCAATGAAAGTGATATTAATGGTTATCGAATAAACCTCAACGCCGGACACTAAATCCCATCCAGCATAAATAGTTATACCATTAAGTGGCATTTCCGAGTTTTCAGTAAAAATGTAAGGAATCGTACAGTTGCTATCGGTAAACCAACCAGCAAATGCGAAACCCGTTTTGGTTGGGGCAGTTGGTTCGGTGATAATTGATTTGTATGCCGCATTAACCAAGACATTGTCGGCATCACCCCCTAAAACATATGTAATCGTATATGTAATCGGTGTAACGATAAGGTTAATCGTCAGATCTTCATCGACACTTACAAAATCAGTGTCCCAGTTACCTGCGGTGGTATAACCGGCAGGAACAGTATAATCAGTTGGGGCGATAGCACTAGTATGCCACGGAACTTCTTGCGTAGTACCAATAATAGTTCCTAAAATCTGGAAACTGACATTATAAACATTGATGTCATAATAAAATATAACGGTAATGTCTAATTCTGTACCCGTGAAAGCTTCCCCGAAGGTATATCCTCCGAAATTTCCTGAGTAGGTATAACCATTGATAGCATCAGCTGCGGGAACTGTGGCAATATTTCCGCCATAGATGACTTCCACTGAAGCGATTGATGATGCCACCAAGATATCATTATTAAAATCATCTTTTCCCAAAGAATTCATATAGGTGACTGTATAAACAATATCTTCATAGATTGGGGTAACCGTCAAATCACTGGTGATGTTTGGAAAATCAGTAATAGACCAAGTTCCGGTTTTGCCAACTATGTCTGGAACCGTGGGAATATCGGTAAAAGCATTGCCATAATTAACCTCATAAGACCAAAGCGTATCATTATTTATATCAATAAAAACAATAGTACATATTATGATTTCAAAACGAGCAGAGATTGTTTGATTTGCAGTAATATTAGTTCCATCAGTTTCCGTATTACCGACAAACCAACCGACAAAATCATATCCGGTTTTAACTGGGTTGGCGGGTAAAACGGCATTTTCACCGAAGGAAATAACTTGTGGGTCCGATTCAACACCATCGATACTAATAACAACATTGTAATTTAAAGGTTCCCATTTTGCATACAACGTGATGCTTGTGGTCAAAGCTGCAGTATTATCAAAAACGGTTGTGAAATCCGTATCTGTATACCATTCAATAAAGGTATGACCTTCTTTTGTGGGGTCGGCAATGGTAATATCGGTTGTGTTGATATCAACAGTAATTGCATCCATTGTATTTCCGCCATTGGTTTCAAAATTGATTGTTACTGTTTCGGTGACACATCCCCCTAATACGGAGGCAAAAATTATCGCTAACGCGAGGAAGCCCAAACGAGCTATTTTTTTCATTTTTTCTCCTTTTATATTGATATATTTTTTCGTTATATGCTAATTTGATGTGATTATCTACATTGCGTCTGGATTATCGTCAATAACATCACCACTCCTTTGAAATAGCAAAATTACTTCGTCTTCAAGCCGTGAATAGGTGTCATATACTTTAACTGTAATGGAGATTTGGCTTTGGATTAACCGGATATCGGAGTAAGAAACAAAAATCGACATTGTTAAAACGTCAACGCTAGTAAATACTCCTTTTTGAAAATCGCCCGACACCATCGGAATTACAAGCAAATTATAGGTGGCGTCATCTTCCGGATCAATCCTCAACGGAATGTCGACGGAATCGCCGACTTCAAAAGTTTTTGAGTCTAGGTAAATGATTTTATCTCCATCAAGATTAGTAGCATCGTAATCAATAATTTCTAAATGACTGAGGGTAATATAATCCACACTATATTCCGGTAAATTTCCAATTGTACTGATTAACAAAACCGATAAAACAAAAATCGCAAAAACAAGAATGACGACGAATTTTTTTTCCATGGATTTCTCCCTCCCTTTCTAAATTAAAATTCAATATCGATAAAATAACTTTTTAGGTAACTATCAAATAAATATATGGATCCCGCCAAAAAAGCAACCGCAATCGCAATAATTCTAATCCACCCCGTAACATAATTTTCGATTAACATTGCTCCCGATACAATCCCGAATAAAACACTTATAATCAGACCAATTGTGATTGATTTCGTAATATTGTCATTTTTTGTAAGCGAGCCAGTAGAAGCATATTCACTTAATTTTGGATTCATAAGATCAATTTTAAATGACATAAGAATATGCCCGAAGTTAACTAAAATTACAACGGTAAAGATTAACCAGATAACCGCATCATCGAAGTGTGGAAGTACAAAACCACCAATCTTTTCGGCAAAATTTGGAAAAATAGTGGTTAAAACCGGCAGATTAGTAGCCAAGTAAGGAAATAAGTACTCCAAAATTAATGGCAGTCCATAATGGAACACTAAAAATCCGGCGAGAATTATTAATGTTGAGAAAATAAGATTGAACATTATTTTTGCCCAACACATAACCCTGGTATCGCTCGGTGCCATTTTCAGCAATATAAATTCATTTCCTTCAACGGAAATTGCTGAAGCTGAAGCGGTATTAGAAGCCGTTGCTAATAACAGACTGATTGCGATATCACAAGCAAAAACTAGATTGTTTCCAAAACTGGAACGGTTGATCCCAACATAAATATAGTTTACCATAGTAATAATAAATGGAAAAGCGATAATAAGAACATAGTTGGAGAACATTTCGTTCAGATTTCGGATTGACAATAGCCATTCTTTCTTGATAAAAGTCCAAAATAAATTGTGATTGACAACGTTTCTAACTTTATGTGCTTTTTTCTTTTTTAGTTCCGTAGCATGTGTCGCTAAACTGAAGAAAACGGGACGAGAAACCAGTAATACCAATCCGGCAAGCGCCAAAACGACAATAATCAGAATTCCATAGTTGAGTAAAGTATCGACGCCGAACATCATCTTACCAATATTAGCATAAATCAAAGCAAATTCGGCACTTACGGACATCAACTTAGTAACCCAAATAATGAATGAATTAAACAAAGCTCCAATTCGGATTGGCTGTGGAATAATAACCAGCAGCAACATGAAGCCAATAAAAATTATGACAAACGCTACAAAGAAAAGAAGGATTCTTAATAAACTTTTATCCGCTAAAAATCGACGGACATACATTATCGGTATTGAAAGCAAAGCCGCAATCAATACTGGCAATAACGGTAAAATTATCGCCAGCAAAACGATATTAAGAAAATAGAAAATCCCAAGATTGTTAATATAGCCAATACCAATCAAAAGCGGAACTAAGAAGAACAAATTCTTCATAAATTCGTTGATATAGAACACTAAAAGTTTACTAACAAAAATCTCATTATGCCGAGCCGGATATGATAAGAGGATCTGATTATCTTTCGATAAATATAAATCGGTCATCAATCCGTTTGTGCATGCGATTATGCTTGCAACTTGTGTCAAAAACAAAATGAAGATTGTGAAATTCATCTGGACGGGAATGTAAAAGAAACTGTTGTTTAAAACAAACGCCGCAATGATTATCGCGGTTATAATGATAAACACTAATATCTTCATCGCAATTGAAGCGATGAATCGTTTAGTGTTAGTAATCTTAAATTTCATTTTGTTGCTTAATTGTAACATGGTTAGAATCCAAAGTCGTTTTAGCATGGCATATTACCGCGTTTCTTGAGGTTTATCGACATACTTCATGTATAAATCCTCAAGCGATTCACCCTTATCACGCAATTCGTTGATCGAAAAGATTCCATCAAGTTTGCCATGGCTAATGATGGCAATTCGATCACAAATCTTCTCAACGACTTCGATAACATGGCTTGAGAAGAATACTGTATTGCCTTTGTTCGCGTGCTCGCGCATGCAATCTTTAATTTGGAAAGAACTGGTCGGATCAAGTCCGGTTAGCGGCTCATCGAGAATCCACACTTTCGGATTGTGAATCAACGAAGCGATAACAACCAATTTTTGTTTCATTCCATGTGAATAACTCTTAATTTCATTATCGATAGCTTCTGTTAGTGAAAAACGATTTAGATAATATTTTAATCTTTCGTCTCGATCCTGCTGGTTAACCATGTAAAGATCAGCGACATAGTTAATATATTCTCTTCCTGTCAAGCGTTCGTATACCGCATGGTTATCGGAAACATATCCGATATTGAGTTTTGCTTCTAACGGTTGTAGTTTAATATTATATCCAGCGACTAATATTTCTCCTTCGGTTATCGATTGAATCCCGACAAGGCTTTTGATTGTCGTCGATTTCCCGGCGCCATTATGACCTAAGAATCCAAAGACTTCTCCGGCATGAATCGTTAATGAAAAATCGTCGACAGCTTTAGTTTTGGAAGTGCCATAACGTTTGGAAAAGTGCGTTATTTTTATCATATCATTTGTTATCGGAACATTAAGATCTTTCATGCTTTTTCCCCCTAGTGTTTCCCGCAGCTTTAACATGTCTTGTTTGCGCATCCGTCTTCTGACCATCAAATCATAATGTTGATCGGAAACTCGAAACAGAGCATCATAAACTGACCAATTTATAAACATCAAGACAATGAAGACAACATACACCAACAACTGATATAACCAGAAGAATCTAAATCGCAACCCAAAAGCATAAATATCAAGAATAAATTGATTTTGGAACGGTTCAGCATTAATTTTCGAAGTGAAGAAATCTCCATATAGAAAGAAATAATCCGTTGATTCGTAATTGTTAAACCACGCATTGAGAATTGCCACAAGAACAAAGTATGCTGTAAAAATATAGATTGCTTTATACATCATCTTCAAATTCGGTCTTGGAAAAACTCGTAAGGCAACCCCAAGAATCGGCAATGTAAAAGCATAAATATGATTAAACCAAAAATGAAGTGTATCCATATCAAATAAGTCGGAAGTAAAATTCGGGAAAATAATCGCACACAACGCCCCGAGGACGTTGACAAAATAACTGAAATAGAATACACCCTTCATCTTAAAAACGAATGAGAAGAACATCATAATGATTGCTGTGTTGCACAAATGAAGTGGCAAGCCCGCCCATCCAGATCTTGGAACATAAAAGTATTGAAACAGACCAGCTAAAGCCATAATGACAAAAAATAGGTTTTTATCTTCTTGTGGTCGCGACCGAAGGCTGGCATAAGCAATAATCATGAATAGGAAAGCCGCATAAATGGTGAGTCGATGCGTGACGACAAAATCATAAAGATCGGAAG
>JAQWBC010000058.1 GCA_028707415.1 Candidatus Izemoplasmatales bacterium | reverse complement strand
ATAATCGTGATTATTGTTGGCATCGCAATTGGAATCATGACTTTCAAAAGGTACTTAAAATCCGTCGTTCCATCAACTTTGGCGGCATAATATAATTCATTGGGAATTTGCTTAAAGGTTTGCCGCAAATAGAAAATATAGAAGACACTGGTCATGAATGGAATCGTCATTGCTAAAACCACATCTAAATATGACTGATCGAGAATGCTATACCATCCGAGTTTATAAACGGTAACGAAATTAGTGAGAATAAAAATTTCGCCAGGGACCATCATGGTTCCTAAAAGAATCGCAAATAATATATCTCGGCCCTTAAAATTCAACCTAGCAAAAGCAAAAGCAGCTAAGATGGTTGTAATCGTTGTTCCAGCAGTCGTTATTATTGAAACAACAACGGTGTTCTTCATATACGTAAAGAATGGAAATAATGGTTCTCCCGCCCGTTGTCCCGATTGAACCAAAACAAACAAATCGGTATAATTGGTAATCTTCCAATCCGACGGTGACATAAACAAAATCGGCGGAATTTGTTCGATTTGACCCGATGACTTTAATGATGTGAGAATCATCCAGTAGAAGGGTAACAAAATGATGATTGCGATAATCGCAAGAAAAGCATAGAGTAAAATATTAGAGAGAATTTTCTTGGCTTTATAAGTTCTTACATTGGTTACATAGATATCTGCCAAAGTCATCACCCCCTAATAGTGGACCCTTTTCTTACTTACGATTGTCTGAAGAATGGAGATGACAGCCGTAATGAAGAAAAGAATGATTGATGCTGCGGCGGCATAACTGATATAGCCTTTATCGGTATATCCGTCTTTATATTGGTAAACAAAGGCAACGATGGTAATCATCGAGTTGTTTTGCGCTCCCAGTTTTACATCGCCGAATAATCCGACAACTGAGTTATATGCTTTCAATGCGCCAATTACCGAAGTAATGGAAATATATAAAATGAGTGGTGATAACAACGGAACCGTAATTCGTTTGAAAACAGTCCATTTCGATGCGGAATCGATTTTCGCTGCATCGTAATATTGCTTATCAATATTTTCTAAACCGCTGGTGAATACCAAGATTTTAAATGCTAGTCCATTCCAAATGGTTAAAATTAATAGGGCAATCATTTGGGCGGCGTAAGTGGCGGTTCCGCCCAACCAATTAACAGGGCTCACCCCAAACCAGCCGAGAATCAAGTTGATAACCCCATAATCCTCGTGAAACATGAAGGCAAATGCCATGCCAATCGCGATAGTATTTGTCACATATGGAAGAAAATAGATGGTTTGAAAGAGACCTTTGAGCTTGGGTATCGATTTTAGAGATACCGCAATTAATAAAGATAAAAAAATCGAAACCGGTACCGACACGCCGGCGATGATGAAGGTGTTGATAATCGCTTTTTTGAAGAGGGGATTTTTGAGGATTACCCCATAATTGTAAAAAAGGTCAATTCCATCGGCAGTTCCGCTTAAAGGCAAATAGCCCTTATAAGAAGAGACGATGAAAGCGTTAATCAAAGGATAAAAAGTGAAAACCGCCATTAGGATGAGCAATGGCGCCAGATAAAGCCACGCCCTTAGGTTATTTTTTTTCTCCATAATGGTGACCTATAAAATGTTTCCGTTTAAATCAAACAGGTGCATCTTGTCTGGCTTAATATTGAAATGAACGATATCATCGGCTTTGATTCGGAACCCAGCATCGATAATCGCTTTAAAAGTTTTCTTGTCAAGAATGTTTTCAGAATCATCTTGCATATCAAAAATCAAGGTTGTATCGCGGCCAATCGTTTCAACGAGATCGACCTTGAAGCGGAACGATGCTTGGTTTTCGTTATCTACAACAAACGCTTCCGGTCTGACGCCGACAAATATTTTTTGATCCGGCATATCTTTTTTGCCGACAACCATGCCTTCAATCAATATTTCCTTATTTTTAATTTCGCCGTCAAAAACATTTATTTGGGGGTTACCAAGGAATTTAGCAACAAATAAATTGGCTGGTTTGTCGTAAACGGCTTGTGGTTCGCCCATCTGTTGAATTACACCGTCTTTCATGACAACGATTTCATCGGATATTGACATCGCTTCTTCTTGATCATGAGTAACGAATACGGTTGTAATTTTGGTTTCTCTTTGAATGCGCTTAATCTCTTCGCGAGTTTGTAATCTAAGTCGAGCATCAAGGTTAGATAAAGGTTCGTCCAATAATAAAACTCTCGGTGTTTTGACTAGGGCTCGAGCAATGGCAACACGTTGCTGTTGCCCACCAGATAATTCTTTTGGTTTCCGATCAAGCATTTCCTCTAAACCAACTAATTTAGCCATGTCATATGTTCGCTTTTTGGCTTCTTCTTTTTCCACTCTTAAATTTTCTAACGGGAAAAGAATATTTTCTCGAACGGTCATATGCGGATAGAGAGCGTAGTTTTGGAAGACAAGTCCAATTCCCCGTTTCTCCGGCGGGGTTTCCGACATTTCTTCTTCGCCGAAATAGATTTGACCTTCAGTTTGTCGTAGCAAGCCAGCTATCAAATATAACGTAGTCGATTTGCCGCAGCCGGAAGGGCCTAAGAGTCCGATCAGTTTGCCTGAGGGAATTACTAAATCGACATGATCAACTGCGTGGACTTCTTTTTTGCCTTTACTGATAAAAATCTTGGTCAGGTTGACCATCTTTATTTCCACTTTACACATCTCCTATTCGATTACGATAACGTTATATTATAGCATATCACAATAAAAAGAACCACAATAAATTAGTTATAAACTCGCCGTTTCTAGAAGACTTTCGCAAATCCGGCGTGTAAAGATAAAAAAAAGAGGTTTGCCCAAGAAAAAAGGCAACACTCTTTTTACAGTGCTAATAAAAAGATAGGGATTGCACCCGTGACGCCGTCTAACAGGTTGGTGATGATGTCGGTTTGAGTATACAAATACCAACCAACGGCCCCAAGAATACCAAGGACAATAAATAACTTAAAAAACTTCTTAATGAATACAAACAAACCGATAATAGCAAATAATGCCAATCCGACTAAAATGGCCGCTTGAATCCATACATTCATTGAATTGAGAAAGTTGATGGCGATATCTTTGTATTGTGTAACATAATTTTGAATTGTTTGTAAAATGTCTGCCCCAAAAATTAAAACTTTTGCTAAAAGCATTTTTAATCACCCCGGATAGTTTCTATATTTATATATAGTTTTGTTTACGTATTATTATTATATCACAATATTAAGAAACGCAAATACTGTTTTTGGATTTTTTTTAAAATTCGCGACGGTTTTCGATGGCTAAATTTAGCGTGAGATCGTCCGTATATTCGAGGTTAGCGCCCACCGGAACGCCATACGCGATTCTAGTCACTGTAAGATCAATTTCTTTGAGAATCCTTTTAATGTACATGGCTGTTGCTTCGCCCTCTTGCGTTGCCGAAGTAGCAATGATTATTTCTTTAACGATGGCGTTTTGAACCCGACTCCAAAGCGATTTCAAATTCAACTCTTCCGGTCCAATTCCATTTAATGGCGAAAGATTGCCATTTAAAACATGATATAAGCCGTGATATTTCCCAGTTTTTTCAATTGTAAAAACGTCTTTTGCCGATTCTACAATTAAAATGATGGTTTGGTTTCGCAAGGGATCGGCACAAATTGAGCAAGGGTTAGTTTCGGTAATGTGGCCACATATCGGACATTGAATGATTTTTTCTTTAACGGCAGAAATTGCTTGGGAAAAATCATGCGCCGATTCCGAATCTAGTTTATTAACCGTAAATAAAGCGTAACGTTCGGCCGTTTTTCGTCCAATTCCTGGATATTTCATGAATTCGTTGATTAAATCTTCCAAGGATTTGGGATAATTCATCATATCATCCCTGCCATGTTGATGCCGCGACTGACTGACCCGACAGATTCTTCAATTTCCTTATCAACCTTATGGAAAGCGTCATTCAAAGCCGCCATTATCAGTTCGGCAACCATCTTTGTATCATTCATATCTAATTCTTCGTTTTTAATATCAATTGATATAACTTCTTTTGTGCCTTTGACACTAACACGGACGACAGAACCTCCGGCCTGCCCGTAAAAAGTCGAAGCATTGATTTCGGCTTGGACTTTTTTTAGGTCTTCTTGCATTTTTTGTAATTTCTTTAGCATCTGCGGATTGATCATCTGGTCCGCCGCCTTTCTCGTTATTTTTTAACTTTTACCCGATCGCCAAACAATGAATAAGCATCAGTAATTATCTTTTGTTCTGTTTGTGAAATTTTCTCTTCATCTTCTATGGATACATCGCGAAGATCCGGACAGACAATCGGTGACAATTTGATTTGTCGCTTTCCTAGTTTCCAAGCGCTGATAAACTCATCAGATATCATTTGGAAAATCTCTGCCGGTAATGCAATATAATCAATCTCGCGTTTGAAAGCGTTAGCTAAAATTTCTTTACCAAGCGTCTTAATCGTTGGCTTCATCAGCCGATTGCATACTCCTGCCGTCTCAAAAGTAATAATAATTTTATCCTTGGAACTAGCAACCAAGGTTCCCGATTCCAATAAGCCAGCGTACTGAGCCAAATTACCCGATGCATTGTTTTTACGAATTAAATTCCAGCGTTCAATTAAATCATTTTTGTCTTCTCGATTCCCGCGGTTAAGGACCTCTTCGATAAACTCAATTGGGAACGATTTTGTAATGTCAACACAAGGTTTTGTTTCATCAATCTCCGCGGGTACTAATTCATCGGCCGTCGGCATCTCATCTTCAGAAATTATTATATTATCTAATTTTGTTTTAGTTAATACGTCTTTTGGATTTTCCTTGTTTTTAGGGGTTTCCGGTTGCTCTTCTGTCAGCGTGATTGATGGCACATCAACTGTAAGCGGTCTTTTTTCTAATTCTGCGATTCGGCCTTGTAATTGATCAATTGCCGTGAGCATTTGGGATTCACTTTCTGGTTCTTTGTCCGTCATTTTGATGAAAGCCAACTCTAAATATAATCGCGGTGAGTTGCTCCATTTAAGATCATTTTGGGCTTTATTCAAAATATCGAGATAAAAGAATAATCGTTGATTATTCATTGTATTTGCAAGATTTATAAAGTCTTCGTTTTGATACAAACTTGAAGTGCCCTCCGTAGCCCCAACGTTTTTATAAACCAGCACATCACGAAAAAATTGAATTAAATTTTGACATATCTTTGGAACTTCTTTACCAGATACGATTAATTCGTCCATCGCTTTGATTGCTGCAGAGGCGTCTGCTCGTCGAATAGAAGAAACAATTTCCATCTGGTTTTTAAACGATACCGCTCCACATATTTGATTGATATCTTCAACGGTAATCACATCAGGATCATACGCATACGCTTGGTCAAGCAGCCCAATCGCATCACGAAGTCCGCCCTCAGCATATACAGCTATTTGCTCAACGGCATCCTTATCAATATCGATTTTCTCTTTTGCGATAATCTCATCGAGTTTACTGATAATTTCCTTAACGGTTATTGCTTTAAAATCAAAACGTTGACAACGGGAAATAATTGTCAAAGGAACCTTTTGCGGTTCGGTGGTGCACAATATAAAAATAACGTGTGCCGGCGGTTCTTCTAACGTTTTTAACAATGCGTTAAAAGCGTTTGTCGATAACATATGAACTTCGTCGATAATATATACTTTGTACTTAACATAACCGGGAAGATATTTCACCTTGTCACGAAGTTCGCGGATCTCATCAACTCCGGTATTGCTCGCGGCGTCGATTTCAATGATATCAGTGATTGACCCGTCTTGAATTCCTAAACAATTAGGACAAGTGTTGCATGGATTTTCCACGGGTGCGTGTTCGCAATTAACTGTTTTTGCAAATATTCTGGCAATTGATGTCTTTCCCGTTCCTCTTGGTCCAGTAAATAAATATGCATGAGCTACTTTGTTGTTCTTTAAGGCGTTCTTTAGAGTGGTAGTAATGTGTTCCTGACCGGCGACTTCATTAAAGTCGGTTGGCCGATATGTACGATATAATGCTGTATAACTCACAAAATCGCCCCCTTTCTCTGTTAAGCTTTGTTATAATGAATATCATATATAAATTAAGGCTATTTTTAATTCGTGAATTCATAAATTTATGCGAATATATTTTCAGTAATAAAGGAAATTAGTACCCACTACACATAGTATATTATACTCGATTTTTACGTATATTTATAGGGTTATTTTGCGAGTTCATTAAGTTTTTCTTTAACAAAAATAATGGCGTAAGTCATTGCCTTATGTTCAATAGTACGTCGATCAAATTTCCGTTCTAATTTATCTAAGTTGATATTCTCATTTTCGCCATTTTGATAGATATAAAAGGCGATTTTCAACGCATCCTGAAACTTAACATTATTTTGAAGGCGACGATAATCCTCAATAATAAAATCGTCTGTGGCCCGCATTTTTTCGCCAATAGCATCCAAAAATCGCCCCTCATAATCAACTTTCTTTTTACGGTTGGCGATTTTTTGTAAGATTGTATCTCCACCCCAATAAACAAGCGTGAAAATAAATGGCAAAAGACCCAAATTAAGATAATCGGCGGTTTCAA
>JAQWBC010000057.1 GCA_028707415.1 Candidatus Izemoplasmatales bacterium | reverse complement strand
CCGGTTTATCCAACCGGTGAACCTGTTTCTTTGCTATTGGGACCGGGAATGATGAGCAATATCTTTGATGGTATTGAACGACCGTTACAAACTATTGCCGATCAAAACGGGATTTTTGTTCCAATTGGCAGCAGTGTTCCATTACTTGACACAAACAAATTATGGGACATTTCACTAATAGTTCAAGTTGGCGACAAAGTAAAATTTGGCGATGTTTTTGCGACGACGCAAGAAACATCTTTAATTCAACATCGAATGATGATTCCCAAGCTTATCGAAGGTACCGTTGTTTCTACCGTAAAAAACGGCAGATATCGAATTAATGATATTATCATATCGATAAAGGATGCTTTGGGAACAGTCCACGATTTAACTATGGTTCAAAGATGGCCGATTAAAACACCACGGCCCTCAAAGAAACGGTTGCCTTTATTTGAACCGCTAATTAGTGGACAACGGGTCATAGATACTCTCTTTCCAATTGCTAAAGGTGGTACCGCTGCTGTTCCTGGTGGATTTGGTACCGGAAAGACGATGATGCAACACCAGTTCGCCAAATGGTGTGATGCAGACATTATTGTTTATGTTGGTTGCGGTGAGCGAGGCAACGAAATGACTCAGGTCTTAGAAGAGTTCACGGGGTTAGTCGACCCTAAATCGCACCACCCGCTTACCGATCGAACTATTTTAATTGCCAACACTTCAAATATGCCGGTTGCCGCTCGTGAAGCGAGCATTTATACCGGTATTACGATGGCAGAATATTACCGCGACATGGGATATCATGTCGCGATTATGGCCGATTCTACCTCGAGATGGGCTGAAGCTTTACGAGAAATCAGCGGCCGGCTTGAAGAAATGCCGGCAGAAGAGGGCTTTCCAGCATATCTTCCGAGTCGAATTTCGCAATTCTATGAACGAGCCGGTTATGTAGAAAACATAAACGGAACCAAAGGATCAATTTCAATTATTGGCGCTGTTTCTCCGCAAGGAGCTGACTTTTCCGAGCCGGTAACGCAAAACACGAAACGATTTGTTCGCTGTTTTTGGGCACTGGATAAACAATTAGCTTATGTTCGGCATTACGCCGCCATCAATTGGAATATCAGTTATTCGGAGTATATACCGGAACTATCAAATTGGTTTAATAAAAAGATTGATCTTCGATTCTTGTCGTTTCGCCAACAAATGATGACTTTATTGGCGGAAGAGAATAAGCTTTTGGAAATTGTTAAACTAATTGGTAGTGATGTTTTGCCTGATGATCAAAAACTGGTTATCGAAATCGGGAAAGTAATCCGTGTTGGTTTTTTACAACAAAACGCTTTTCACAAAGATGATACTTATGTTCCATTAATTAAACAATTTCGCATGATGGAAGTCATCTTGTATCTCTACAGGGCTGCTAAAAACTATATTCAAACCGGCAAAGCCCTCAGTCAGTTAATGAATACTAATCTTTTTGACACAATTAGTCGGATGAAATATGATGTTGAAAACGATAAAATAACCAAGTTTGATGAATATTTCCCCTTGATCGATAAATCAATTGGGAACATTTTGTAAGGGGGAGGATAATGTGAATCGCCAATATATTGGCTTACATGAAATCAATGGTTCACTCATCTTTTTAGAGGGTGTCGAAGGTGTTTCTTTCGAAGAAATGGTGGAGATTCGTTTAGACGATGGTTCAATCCGTCGCGGACGCGTTGTGCAAATTACCGGTGACAAAGTTGTTGTCCAAGTTTTTGAGGGCACAAATAATATTTCTCTGACCAACACAAAATCACTCTTTATGGGACATCCGATGAAATTACCGTTGTCCAAAGAAATACTAGGACGGATTTTTGATGGTACCGGTAAACCTATTGACGGGCTTGGTCCGGTTTTTATTGATGAATATCGAGATATTAACGGATTGCCTTTAAATCCAGTTAGTCGAATCTATCCCCGTAATTATATCAGTACCGGAATTAGCAGCATCGATGGACTTGTGACTTTGATTCGGGGACAAAAACTACCAATTTTTACCGGCTCGGGGTTGCCTCATAACGAATTGGCTGTCCAGATTGTCCGCCAAGCGAAAATCGCTGATGCCGACAATCGGAATTTCTGTATTATTTTTGCGGCTATGGGCATTAAAAATGAAGTGGCTAATTATTTCATTCACGCGTTTGAGGAAGCCGATGTTCGGGAAAAAGTTGTCATGTATATAAATTTGTCCAATGATCCGATAATTGAAAGGTTGTTAACACCGCGCTGCGCTTTAACAGCTGCAGAATACCTCGCCTTCACTAAAGGAATGCATGTGCTGGTAATTATGACTGACGTTACATCCTATTGTGAAGCTTTACGGGAATTTTCAAGTAGTAAAGGGGAAATTCCCGGTCGTAAAGGCTTCCCTGGATATTTGTATTCCGATTTAGCTTCGCTTTATGAACGTGCCGGAATTGCCAAAAACACTTTAGGCTCGGTAACGCAAATACCGATATTGACGATGCCTAATGATGATATTACGCATCCGGTACCCGATTTGACTGGTTATATCACTGAAGGACAGATTGTTTTAGATCGCGATCTTCACCAGCGCGGGATTTTCCCGCCGGTAGGAGTATTGCCTTCACTATCACGGTTAATGAAGGATGGCATCGGGGACGGTTTCACGCGAAGTGATCACTCGGCAGTTTCAAATCAGTTGTTTGTTGCATACTCAAAGGTTCGTGATGCTCGCAACTTAGCATCCGTCATTGGTGAAGATGAATTAAATTCTATTGACCAAAATTACATGGAGTTCGGTATTTTATTTGAAAAATATTTTCTTAATCAAGGACCGTCGGTCAACCGATCGGTCATTGAAACTTTAGATTTAGGGTGGCAGTTGTTATCGATGTTACCAAAAACCGAACTCGACCGTATGGACTCTTCCTTATTAGCTGCTCATTATGATAATCAAAAGGCCATTAACTATTTTCATATTATCGAGAAACCCATTTTTAACGCTTTATCGAAAAATCGAGATATAGTAAAATGACCAATCAACAACTCGTCCCCACAAAGGGGAATTTAATGGCCTTGAAAAAGTCGAATACTCTGGCAAAAATGGGATACGATCTAATGGATCGAAAGCGCATCATCCTTATCCACGAAATGATGCAAATTATTAAAAATGTTCGAAAGTTACGAGATGAACTATCGACCGCATATCACCAGGCTTACTTGGCTTTACAAGAGGCAAACATTACCTTAGGTGTTGTTGGCGAGATTGCCAAAGCGATTCCAATCGATGAAGGAGTTCAGATTACCTACCGAAGTGTAATGGGAGTAGATATACCTAAGGTGATCTATCAAAGCCATGAAGCCCGGATTTCATATGGTATCGGCAGTACAAACACGAAATTTGACTATGCATTCACAAGATTTTTAAAAGTACGAGATTTGACGATTTTGCTTGCAGAAACGGAAAATAGCGCTTACCGATTAGCTAATGCGATTCGAAAATCACAAAAGCAAGCCAATGCTTTAAAAACGATTGTAATTCCTGAATTCGAATTCAATATAAAATCCATATCTGATGCTCTTGAAGAAAGAGATAGAGAAGAATTCTCTCGAAAAAAAGTGATTAAAAATAATCTTCAAAAAATTGAAAAAGAATAAAAAACGTCTAAAGCGAAAACTTTGGACGTTTTTATAGAAACATTGAGCTAGATAACGGAACAAATCGTTATAAAGTATCTTCCTTTTTTTTATTTGCTTCAGCTAATAATTCAGCTTTAAGAATCTTCTTATATTTAGGAATTGGATCATATCCGCCTTTAGAAAAAGGATTGCAACGCAAAATCCGCCATATAGTAAGCAATGTGGCATAAAAGAAATTATAGTTTTGATAAGCATCCAAAGCGTAATTAGAACAAGTCGGACGATATCGACAAGTCGGATTCTTATTAACTGTAGCGGCTTGATATCCCTTAATCATCTTGATAATTAATTTATTCATGATCTCACCGAAAGTAATTATAACAAATATAACAATTTTTAACAAGGTTATAGCAAAGTTGTGGGTTCAAAAGCACATTTGTAACATATTGGTTCTTTTATGTGTAAGCAAAAAAAACATCATATTTTATGTGTTTATCTTACATTCTTTTTACCATTTTTCCTCAGGAATATTCTTGTTATTTTATCCTGATTATGATGGAATACAAGAGATTTCAGTTTTAAATAAGATAAACGGAGGGAAAAGAATGAAAAAGTTTTTCGCATTAATTATGTTTGTTGCACTAGCATTTGCATTCATCGGATGCGATGTTACCACTGAAGAAACAGATTGGAATATCGTCATGCTCACTGATGTTGGAACCATTACCGACAAATCCTTCAACCAAGGAACTTGGGAAGGCGTCAAAGCTTTTGCTGATACAAACGATATCGATGCCATATATTTCCGCCCCAACGCCGGAACGCAAGCCGACTATGAGGAAGCTATCGATTTAGTTATTGCAAACGGCGCTAATGTCGTTGTATGCCCAGGCTTTTTGTTTGAAACTGCGATTCATGCAAAACAGAGCCAATATCCAAATGTTTACTTTATTTTAATTGATGGAACTCCACACGATGCCAATTATACCGATTTCACTCAAACAAGCAATACTCTTTGCATCCTGTTCCAAGAAGAGCAATCAGGATTCTTAGCCGGCTACGCTGCCGTTGCTGATGGCTATGATAATCTTGGATTCATGGGCGGAATGGAATTGCCAGCTGTTATTAGATTTGGTATCGGCTATGTTGCCGGAGCTTATTACGCAGCTGAAATTTTAGACAAAACGATTACCTTCAATGCTTCTAGATATACGTATCTTGGCGACTTCAATAATGATGTTGCTCACACAACCCAAGCTGCCAGCTGGTATTCTGGCGACGAAGGTGTCGACATTATCTTTGCTGCTGCCGGTGGAGCTGGAAACGCAGTTATGGTCGCTGCTGAGACCGCTAACAAAAAAGTTATCGGTGTTGACGTTGACCAAGCTGCACAATCAACAACTGTTATCTCCTCAGCTATGAAATTATTAGCTGTTGCTGTCGGACAAGCCTTAACCGATCTAATTATCGATGATGACTTTGCCGGTGGAACCGTATTGAACAAAGGTGCTGCACAGGATGCTGTTGGTCTACCGCTTGGTGAATCTTTCAAATTCACAACCTTTACAGAAGCCCAATACGCAACTCTCTTAGCACAAGTTAAAGCCGGAACAATCGTTGTCCCGACCTCAGAAGCTGAACTTACCACGTTCATCGCTACATATTGTGGTAACCCAAGTATTGCTGATTTAATTGCTAAAGCCGAGACTGAAGCTGCAGACTAATTACTTTTAAGGAACAGATAGAGGGGTGCTAACACATCCCTCTATTTTTTTTGATGGGAGGATGTTTATATGGATTACACGATTGAAATGCTAAATATAACCAAAACATTTGGACCACTCATTGCCAATGATGATGTCACAATGCAAGTCAAGAAGGGTGAAATTCATGCCATTCTTGGTGAAAACGGAGCTGGCAAGTCAACTTTGATGTCGATTCTTTTCGGTTTATATAAGGCAGACTCGGGAATCATCAAGATTAACGGAGAACAAGTTGACATTAAAGATCCCAATGATGCTAACAAAATGAAAATCGGGATGGTTCATCAACATTTTAAGCTGGTGGAAGTCTTCACGGTTTTACAAAACATCATTTTAGGTGTAGAAAATACAAAACATGGTTTTTTAGAGACGGAATCTGCCCGAAAAAAAATCATTGAATTATCCAAGCGATATAATCTCAATATTGACTTGAATAAACAAATCCGGGATATTAGTGTCGGGATGCAACAGCGCGTTGAAATTATGAAAATGTTGTATCGGGATGCTGATATTCTCATCTTTGACGAACCGACAGCGGTTTTGACTCCCCAAGAAATTGAAGGCTTATTTGACGTGATTCGATTTTTCGCTAAAGAGGGAAAATCGATTATCATTATCACGCATAAACTTAATGAAATATTAGCAATTGCTGATCGATGTACAATTCTACGTAAGGGCAAATGCATTAATACCGTTGAAGTAAAAGACGTTAACGCAGAAATTTTGGCGGAAATGATGGTAGGGCGTGAGGTTCATTTCACTGTTGAAAAAACCAAGGCTGTGCCTGGAAAGACTGTGTTTGAAGTTCAAAACCTCAATTTGCTTGACAAAGATAAGACAAAAAAAATTCTTAACGAAATCAATTTTAATGTCCGTTCCGGAGAAATTGTATGTATTGCCGGAATCGAAGGCAACGGACAAACACAACTTGTCAGGGCTATTTCTGGGCTTGATCCTCATGTCGAATCAGGTTCGGTTATGACATTAAATGGAGTAAATATAGTTGATAAATCAATTCGAAGTCGAATTGAATTAGGATTGTCTCATATCCCTGAAGATCGGCAAAGATATGGGTTGATTATGGACTATAATTTATCAGAAAACATGGTATCCAATACCTTTTATCATTCAGAGTTTCAAAGACACGGGTTAATTCGTTTTGGTCAGATTGAAAAGTATACCGAAGATTTAATCCAAAAATATGATATTCGTTCTAGTCTTGGA
>JAQWBC010000056.1 GCA_028707415.1 Candidatus Izemoplasmatales bacterium | reverse complement strand
CCCCCACCCAAATCGTGTAATATTTTTAGCACCCCTCCTTCATATCGTGTAGAAATTTTAGCACCCCTCTTTCATATCGTGTAAAATGTTATGTTGAAGTTTTGATTAGCATATTAGTTATAGCTGCTCCGAATCGATATCACTGTGCTAAAAAACGTAGAAATCGACTAATTATTGGTGTTTTTACGATGTTTTCGCGAAATTTAAGCACAAAAAAAGGCCTGATTAGTGTATCAGACCTATTCTAGTTAGATGGTGGAGCTGGGGGGATTTGAACCCCCGTCCGAAACGGCCGTCGGCTCAGTTTTCTACACGCTTAGTTCACTGGTTTTTTCTCGTTACCAGAATGTCAGTGCACTCACTATCCGATAACCAGCCCTGTTATTTTCACTTGGAGTACCTAAGGTGGCGATGCTCCTTGCTATCCTGCTTAGTTGAGGTCTGGCGATGCCCGCAGGCTGGAACCGTCTGACCCGCTACCTCTTCTTAGGCTGCGAAAGCGTAATTGTTGTTTGCGGTTATATTTAACCGTGCATTTTGAGATCTGCCGATCGCGTGCTTGCCAAACCCAAACCATCCCGTCGAATCCAGAACAGCCCCATTATTGCCTAATCTGAAGAAAAGTTCTTAATTACTTTCTCCATCCGGCGTAAAGTATCGGTCTCTTTTTGATCTGCGCGTTTGTCATATAATTTTTTGCCTTTACACAACGCGATTTCAACTTTACAGAAACCATCTTTCAAATAAACTTTTGTTGGAATGAGTGTCGTACCTTCTTGTTTCAATTTTAAATCCAATTTGAGAATTTCATGCTTTGCCATCAATAATTTGCGTTCTCTTGTTTCATCATGATTGAAAAGATTGCCAAAAGCATATTTCGAGACATTCATATTGATGGCAAACAGTTCGCCTTGTTTGATTCGGCAAAATGAATCATTGATGGCTACTTTTCCCAATCGAATCGATTTTATTTCGGTTCCGAATAAGACAATACCACATTCATAAGTATCCATAATGAAGTAATCATGCGACACTTTTTTATTGTTAGCTATCACCTTCATCATGGATCACCTTCTTTTTATACTAATTCAAAGTCGATTCGACCTTTTAATGCATCGACACCAATCAGTTTTACTTTCACAACCATACCAATAGTATACTCTTTTCGCGATGAAATGCCAAGATACAACATTTTCTCCTCATTGAAATCAATCGCCTCGGTGAAAGATGATATGTGAACTAAACCTTCAACCGTATTTGGCAGTTCAATAAACATTCCAAATTTTGTCAAAGTAGAGACAACACCAGTGAAGATTTGACCTTGAAGTGGAGCCATATATTCAGCTTTTTTCATATCCATAATCTCACGCTCGCAGAGCATTGCCATCCGTTCCGCTTTTGAAGTCTGTAAAGCAACGTCCGGAAGCACCGCTTGGAAATGCTTGATTGTCTGGCTATCAATCTTGTTTTCAAACAGGTAAGTTCTAATTAACCGATGAACCATCGTATCCGGATATCGACGAATCGGCGATGTAAAGTGAGTGTAATCAGTGAATGCTAAGCCATAGTGACCAAGGTTTTCCTCGGAATATCGGGCTTTAGCCATTGACCGCAACATCATCATATTAATCACTTTTTCAAATGTTGTTCCTTCGACCTCCGCAAGCAATTCCTGTAAGTCTTTAGGCTCAATGGTTTTAGGGATTTTTAGTTGATATCCTATCTCCTTAGCCAGTTTGAATAATGCTGAGAGTTTATCAGCATCCGGAGTTTCATGAATCCGATAGATGAAGGGTAATTTGGCTTTCATGAAATGATTGGCAATTGTTTGGTTAGCTAGTAACATAAACTCTTCGATGATGTTTTCGGAGATGCCACGATCCTTTATTACGATATCGATGACTTGTCCTTCGCTGCCGAAAACTAATTTTGGCTCAATTGTTTCGAAATTGATTGACCCTTTTTCTGTTCGCAAATTATATAATAATTTTGCTAATTTTTGCATGAGTAAGATTGAAGGAACAATATCTGCATATTGATTACATTTTGCTTGATTGTTGGCAATAATCATATTGACCGATTCATAGGTCATCTGATAGCGACTTTTAATTACTGTTGATAAGATTTTATGAGCGACGACATTTCCCTTTTGATTGATCTCCATTATACAGGAAATCGCTAAACGGTCGACATTTGGATTTAATGAACAAATGCCATTTGATAATTCTCTTGGCAACATTGGAATGACACGATCTGCTAAATAAACAGATGTACCTCGTGACAATGCGTTTTTATCTAATTCGGTATTTTCTTTAACATAGTGTGAGACATCAGCGATATGAACTCCAAGTTCATAATTACCATTGGTTCCCAGTTTGAGGCTTACGGCATCATCAATGTCCTTGGTATCATCACCATCAATTGTGAAAATGATATCTTCCCTGAGGTCCGATCGACCTTGGTATTCAGCTTTTAAAACTTTATCAGGAATTAACTTAACTTCCGCCTTAACGGTTTCGGGAAATTCCGTCTCCAATCCATATGCGGCCACAACCTCAAGAATTTCAATTCCGGGAGTGTTAACATCGCCAAGGACTTCCATGACCAGACAATCCAAAATTCGCATTGGTGAATAACGGATAATTTTTGCTTTAACGATAGTATGATCAATAAGCCCCTTGCGGTTCTGCGGTTTAACTTTATAAAGAATTTCTTGATTATCGTCTTTTGGGAAAATAGCCCCCTGATAGTATTCACCGACGACATATTCCAACGCCCGTTTCAAAACTGTGACAATACCACCTTCAAAGCGGTTATTTTCCGAGCGTTTGGTGATTCTAACTAAGCAATAATCATTATCCATTGCATCCGATATTTTGTCTCTGGGGATAAAAACATCGGGAGTTTTGGCATCACCTTCAACGATGATAAAGCCATATCCGGCATGTTTCAAATCGAGTTTACCTTTAACAAACCCTAACCGTTCCACGGTATTAAATTTTTCTTTTCGATTGCGAGCGATTAATCCTTCAGTTTCTAAAGAAGCAAGACTTTTAAATAATTCTTGAACATCTTTAGCATTATAAATATTCAGTCGCTGTGCCAATCCTTTGGCATCAGCGGGCTGATAATCGCTTTGATTGATTAGTTCCATTATTCTTTTTTTCATTTGTTTTCCATCTTTCCGTGCTCTCTTTTTAAAAAAAGAACACAACATTTGTGTTGTGTTCTAACGAATGACGAGGGCCAATATGGTTACGATAACAAAAACCAACGACATCCCCATTGTCGCTCTGGCAAAGAACAACTCTGGGCCTCTTTGTTTCTGGTTTTTGAACAACTCGGATTTTTCTCCCGAGAAAGTATTTTTAACATCGTCCTTCGACTCTTGAATCATTACTAAGGCGATTAACAACACCGCAATAACCATTAAAATCCAATCGATCGATCTCATAAGGATTCCTCCTCCCACAAATCAAGTCGAATCATTATCGATCTTGATCAGTAAAACTCAGCACTTTTACTATTATACCATAAATATCTGCTTTTGGAACACCTAAAAACATGTTTTTTTGATGATGAATTTTTATTTACGGAAGTTGGCGAAGCATTTCATGCCACTAAAAACTGCGACTTCTCCCAGTTCTTCTTCAATTCGTAATAATTGATTATATTTAGCAATCCGATCGGTTCTAGATGCTGATCCTGTCTTGATTTGTCCAGCATTCGTCGCAACAACGATATCAGCGATTGTCGTATCTTCGGTTTCGCCAGAACGGTGGCTAACGACTGGGTTATATCCGGCATTTTTAGTCATTTCGATGGCATCCAACGTTTCCGTAAGCGTACCAATTTGATTGACTTTAATTAAAACCGCATTAGCGATGCCTTTCTCAATTCCTTTAGCGATTCTTTGAACATTGGTAACGAAAATATCGTCGCCAATTAATTCAATCTTTTTACCCAATTTCTTAGTGAGAATACTCCAACCTTCCCAATCGTTTTGGTCAAGTCCATCTTCAATCAAGATAATCGGATATTTTTCCACGAAATCAGCATATAAATCAACGAGCTCTTTATTAGTAAATTCTTTTCCGCCTTCACCATCAAGAACATATTTTTTCTTTTCGGCATTGTAGAATTCGCTAGCAGCGACATCCATTCCCAAGAAAACATCTTTTCCGGGGGTGTATCCGGCTTTAACAATGGCTTCACAGATGATTTGTAATCCCGCTTCATTGGAAGTTAGATTCGGAGCGAATCCACCTTCGTCACCAACACCTGTATTGAAACCTTTAGCATTTAAGACTTTTTTTAGGTTATGGAAAACTTCAGCGCCCATCCGTAGAGCTTCGGAAAAGGATTTTGCGCCTCCAGGGATAATCATAAATTCTTGGAAGTCAACGTTGTTATCCGCATGAGAACCGCCATTGATGATGTTCATCATCGGTGTCGGCAAAACTTTGGCATTGACGCCACCCAAATACAAATACAGAGGCAATCCAACATAATCCGCCGCTGCACGGCAAGCAGCTAACGAAACACCCAAAATAGCGTTAGCACCCAGTTTGGATTTGTTGGGGGTGCCATCAAGATCAATCATCAATTTATCAAGATATGGTTGCATGGTGACATCATACCCAATTAAAGCCGGAGCGATGATTTCATTGACGTTACGAACGGCTTTCAAAACGCCTTTTCCTAAGAAACGTGATTTGTCGCCATCACGCATTTCAATGGCTTCATATTCACCGGTTGAAGCTCCCGAAGGGACAATGGCGCGTCCAAAAGCACCTGATTCGGTGTAGATTTCGACTTCGACGGTCGGATTCCCCCGGGAATCCAAAACCTCTCTAGCATGAATGCTGGTAATGTTTGGCATAATATTAATCTCCTTTATATAATCTATTTTTTAGGACATTGTTTACAATGTTCTTTTGACCCCGAGATAAGTACCTACGATTAGCATTAATAAACTAATAACTAAATCGAAGGAAAAATTGGTAACCCAATTAATGGGATTAAGCATAGTAAAGATAAACATAAAATATATTTCGACCTCAAAGAATACGGAAATTCCCATTCCATCATATAGATAACCCCATAGGATTGGAACCGCAAACAAGACTCCGGCAGCGAAAACAATGCCGATTCCGGTCAAGATAGAATATAAAAGGTGTGGTTTCTCATATTGTTTTCGCACGAGTGCACCGGTCACAACAGCTAAAATCCAGAAGAATAAAAATGAGAAAGAAAATCCTAAAAAAGCAATTACATAATACTCAATCAGACCGAGTAATAGTCCGAAAAGCGCCGGAAGCAGAACCCCGTATAATATCACAAATATCAAATCTCTTAAGTGGATATTTCGTATGCTTTTGTCAATCATTGGCTAATAATGAGAGATGTTCCCGTCATCTCTGCGGGTTTCTTAATATTCATTAAATCAAGTATTGTCGGTGCCAAATCTCCCAAACTTCCCGTGTCGCGTAAAACCAAACCTTTTTGGGTGATGATAACTGGAACCGGATTATTGGAATGAGCTGTAAACGGTTGTCCGTCTTCATCCAGCATTTTCTCACAATTGCCATGATCAGCAGTAACAATAGTAACGCCACCGAGCTCTGAAACTTTATCGATGACGCGACCAACACATTCATCAACGGTTTCAACAGCTTTTATCGTTGCCGGAATAACTCCGGTATGACCAACCATATCACCATTAGCAAAGTTAAGAATAACCACATCGTATTTGCGAGTTTCGAGTTCTTCGATGACAGCATCGGTGATGGCGTAAGCACTCATCTCTGGTTGTAAGTCATAAGTCGCCACTTTTGGAGACGGAATTAATATCCGTGTTGCTCCAATAATTTCTTTATCGATGCCGCCATCGAAAAAGAAAGTAACATGCGCATATTTCTCAGTTTCTGCTATTCGCAGTTGCTTTAATCCTAATGATGATAGATAATCACCAAGGGTATTATTTAAATCATTTAGCTGAAATGCTAAAGGTCCAATAACCGTATCGGCATATTTCATCATCGAAACAAAAAGGATGTTTTTGGGGCCATTCTCGCAATTAACTTTTGAAGCGCTGGGATTAGAATAAGCAGTGCCAATTTCAATCGCCCGATCGGGACGGAAATTGGCAAAAATGATGGCGTCATTGTTTTCAATTAAACCGGCTTCATCAACCAAGAAAGGTAAGACAAATTCATCATTAATTCCGTTTTGATAAGAAGCCTCTACACCGGCGACTGCTGATGGAGCTTTTAGCCCTGTTCCAAAAGACATGACATCGTATGACTTTTGAACGCGATTCCAATTTTTGTCTCGATCCATGACGTAATAGCGTCCATGAACAGAAGCAATTTTTCCGTATTGATTGGTTTCCATGTCAGCTTCAAGCGCTTTAATGAAATCCACACCGGATTTCGGTGGCACATCGCGACCGTCTAAAAAAGCATGCATATAAGTGCGTTTAACGCCGTTGGCTTTTGCCAAAGCAAACAGTTTTTCGATATGTAAAATATGGGAGTGAACACCACCATCAGATAACAACCCAAAAATATGGAGCTTTGAATTGTGCTGTTTGACATATTCAAAAGCTTGAATGAAAGCAGAGTTGGTCGCAAACGTCCCATCTTTGAG
>JAQWBC010000055.1 GCA_028707415.1 Candidatus Izemoplasmatales bacterium | reverse complement strand
GACACAAGGCATCTCTTGAGCCATCTTTACCAAATCCTCGAGTGATAACTGTGGAACAACAGTAGTGCGAACTTCAAAATGTTGATGGAATTGCCCGAGCAGATTAATGGTTTCCAATACCTTAATGGCATCAGCTTCATCACCACAAATCTCTTGATAGCGATCCTTGGGGGCTTTATAATCAACAGCATAATAATCAACGACATCGGCTTCAATCAAGCGACGAATGACGCTGGGATTGGAGCCGTTGGTGTCTAATTTTGTTAGATAGCCTAAATCCCGGATTTTCGTGAAAAAAGGGACAATGTCATTATACAACGTCGGTTCGCCGCCAGATATGACAACGGCGTCAATTAAGCCTTGACGCCGGATTAGGTAATCGTCGATTTCATCTTGGTTAAGCAATTCATTGAAGTCTTCGATTAACGCTCGGTTATGGCAATAAAAACAATTGAAATTACAACCAGGGGCGAACAAAACGGTAGCGATTTTTCCCGGGTAGTCAATTAAAGATGTCTTGACAATCCCCGCAAAAATCATGCTTTAACAACCTCAATGATGGGGGCTTCCTCTTTGATTACATATTGGATGCGATCGTGATATTCTTCTTGTTTGCCTTTGTTAAAGTTTTGAACCGGTCTTAGGTAACCCACAACGCGAGTGTAGACTTCAGCGGGTTTCCCACAAGTGGGACAAGTGAAATGCTCTCCGGAAATATAACCATGTTCGTTACAAATGGAGAAGGTTGGAGTAATGGATATATAAGGCAATTTATAACGGGTAAAAATCTTTTTGATTAAGGACTTGGTAGTTTGCGTATCTTTAACGCGCTCACCTAGATATAAATGGAGAACGGTTCCGCCGGTATATAAAGATTGTAGTTCGTCTTGAAGATCGAGAGTCTCAAAGATATCATCAGAGAAGCCGACGGGCAACTGGGAAGAATTGGTGTAATATGGTTCTTTGTGGCCGGCAGTAATGATGTCTGGGAAACGTTCTTTATCTTGTTTGGCAAGGCGATAACTCGTGCCTTCGGCAGGAGTTGCTTCCAAATTGTAATAATGACCGGTTTCTTCTTGAATATCTTTGATGACGTCGCGCATATAGTTTAAAGTCTTGATGGCAAAAGCTTGACCGGTAGCGGTCGTGAGGGTAATATCAACTCCCAGTAAATTTTGAATCGCTTCGTTCATTCCGATGAGGCCGATTGTATTGAAGTGATTGAACCAATAAGATCCGTTTCGGGCTTTAATATCTTTTAAGTAGCTAGCGCTATAGGGATATAGGCCCTTGTCGGTTTGTTCTTCGATGACTTTACGTTTTATTTCCAAACTTTTTTTAGCAATATTCATGGTTGCCCAAAGTCGGGTAAAAAATTCAGATTCAGAGCGAGATAAATATGCTAATCGTGGTAAATCGATGGTGACGACACCAATCGAGCCGGTTAGCGGGTTGGACCCAAAAAGTCCGCCGCCGCGTTTCCGCAAATCCGAAGTATCTAGTCGAAGCCGGCAACACATTGACAAGGCATCTTCGGGAGACAAATCGGAATTAATATAGTTAGAAAAATAAGGAATACCATATTTAGCGGTGATTTCCATGAATTTCTCGACGACAGGACTATCCCAGTGGAACTCCTTGGTCACATTGATTGTGGGAATTGGGAAGGTGAATACTCTCCCTTTTGCATCCCCTGCCATCATTACTTCGCAATATGCAAGATTTAATAGATCCATTTCTGCTTGGAAATCGCCGTATGTTTCTGGCATTAGTTTGCCACCAATAATGACGTTTTGATCTTTCAAAGTGTTCGGGCAAATTATGTCAAAAGTTAAATTAGAGAAAGGGCATTGAAAGCCAACGCGTGTTGGAACGTTTAAGTTGAAGATAAACTCCTGCAAAGCTTGTTTGATGCTCTTGAAATCGAGTTTATCATAACGGATAAAAGGAGCTCCGTATGTGTCAAATGATGACCACGCTTGCGCACCAGCGGTTTCGCCTTGCGTTGTGAATGTTGAATTGATAATTTGACCCAAGAAAGACCGAAAGTGTTTTGGTGGGTTAGATTCGACTTTTCCTGGAACGCCACCGAAACCGTTCATTAAGATGAGACGTAAATCCCAGCCAACACAGTAAGCGCCAAAAAAACCTAAATCGTGAATATGAATATCTCCTTGAAGATGAGCATTACGCACATCATCGGGGTATATTTCGTGAAGCCAATAGTTTTTGGTAAATTGTTCGCGAACATAATTGTTTAAACCATTTATTGACTTTTGAGTATTGGCATTCTCATTGATTTGCCAGTCCCGATCATTCAAATATTCGGTGAACATATCAATCGTGGCTCCGATTAGTGCATTTGATTCACGGGAGGAGCGTCGTTTTTCTCGATAGAGAATATAGGCTTTAGCGGTTTTTGCATGACCGTTTTCAATCAAAACTTTTTCAACAATGTCTTGAATGCCTTCGACTTCGGCAATTCCGTTTGGATATTTAGAGTCGGCAATCTGAACCACTTCATCGGCTAGTTTTTCTGATAAAGCAAAGTCCGTGCCTCCGACAGAACTGGCGGCTTTAAAAATTGCAAGAACTATTTTTTCCTTTCTAAATGGCACGACGGTTTGGTCGCGCTTGACTATTTGTTTCGGCATATGGTACCCCCCCGTAGAAACGGTTTTAAGTAGTTCAATAATAAGGGAAGCGAAAAGGATTGTCAAGCCCCTTTTTCAAAAAACAAAATCACTTGTTTTTATGTAAAGAATGGGTTAAAGCGAGGTTTAGACGTTCCACCTATTTTTCTGTAAATCAATAAATATATATTCATTTTTTAGTGAAAAAGCAGTCATTTGGGTTTTGTTTTTAAAAAGGAATTTATATAGACACAAATTTACATATTTTCTTGGTATTTCCGGAAAATATTGACAAAATTGAAGGGATATTGCCGATTAAACCCGACATGATCCTTAAGATTTTCTCAAATAATATAAAAAAACATCGCTATCTGATTAACACATTATAAAACGTTAATAAAGTCGAAAACCCCAAATTGTAGCCACATTCCACTTGCAATATCACAAAAAGATTATGATGAATCGATGAATAAAACCGCAAACAAACGTCGTAATCGTTTTTTCATCGACAAAGAGATTAACCCACAAAATTATTAAAAGATTTGAAATGTGTTTGAATTTTTGTGGTTTTGTCTCACCACAAATTTGCTGATTATTCTTTAAAATCGATAGTATTAACGATTATGATGGCATTACAAGACGTTACTGGCGGCATTATGGTGAACTACTATAAAATGATTATTAACAGATTATATCTCAAAAAAGCAGACTGAGCCGCTTTTAGATTGCCAATTCGTGGATTCAACGAAAAAAGATTGCATTTAATACATATTAAATGTATAATAATTTCGCATTTGAAAGGATACGGGGACGACATGAAATCAGAGATTTTTAAATATAAACTCTTCTTTTTCATCCGTTATTTCGGTGATGCCCTGTTCTATCCCTTCATGTCAATCTATTTTATTGCTAAAGGAATTTCCGAACAACAACTAGGTATTATTCTGGCAATTACCCCAATAGCTACAGTAATCGTCAATCCGATTTGGAATTACATTGTCAAGGATACGCGAATCAGTCAAATCGTTATGCGCGTCATGACTTTGATTGAAGGCGTGTTAATTATCGCGATTACCCAAGTTTCTGGATTTGAACTCTATGCATTGCTTGTATGCTTAATCGCAATGTTATGTAGTCCTTTCATTTCAATCCAAGATGGGTTTAGTGCTACTTTTGCCAATGAAAACCAAATCGAATTTTCTAGTTTAAGAATATATGCTTCTATTGCCTATGTAATCGCTACAGCAATTGCCGGGTTTTTGATATTATTCCTGGGGTATGAGTTTTTATTTATCATTTCCGGGGTCTTTTTCTTGATAACGGTTTTTATCTCTTGGTGGATTAAACCATTAGATAAAGCCAAGGATCAAAGCGAACGTCCAAAACGCAATTTCCAAGCGTTAATGCGCAACAAAGAGTTTTTCAAGTACTTACTTTTTTATACCCTAATCGCGGGAACAATTCGGATTGGAGATTCTTTTTTCGGGGTATATGTCACAAATGATATGGGATTAAACACGAACTGGTGGGGAATCATCTATGCAGCGTTTGTTTTGTTGGAAGTCATTGTTTTGCGCTTTTTAACGCTCAAGGGATATCAATTCAGTGAAAAAAAACTATTTTTGATTGCCAATGTCTTGATTTTATTTCGTTATATTACTTATTCTTTGAATTTACCCCTGCCAATCATAATTATAACGACGATGTTAAGAGGGGTGTCGTGGGGAATCTATCTTTACGCGCATATCAAATACATTATCAAAATTGTCAAAATGGAAAATATTACCATGGCTATTTTAATCGTCACGCTGCTTTCTTCAATTTATGCTGGGGTTGGCAGTGTCGGAGCGGGCTGGGTAATCAATGTTTTCGGGTATCAAGTGTTTTATTTGGTTCTAACAGGGCTGATTACCATTGGTTTGATTGCGTTTTTGGTTTTCACTCCGAAAGTCGATCAAATAAATTCCGATTCTAAGATTGAGGGGATAACATGTTAAAAGTGGTAAATGTGGAATTGACGTTCGGAGGCAGAAAACTTTTTTCGGAAGTCAATATGGAATTCACCCAAGGAAATTGTTATGGAGTCATTGGCGCGAACGGTGCTGGGAAGACAACGTTTTTAAAAATATTAACCAACGAAATCGAAGCTACTAAAGGCGAAGTAATATTGAGCGCTAATTGTCGATTATCGATTTTGAATCAAAACCAAAATGCTTTTGATCAGTACAAAGTCCGGGATACGGTATTGCGAGGGCACAAAAAACTAATAAAAATCATTGAAGAAAAAGACGAGTTGTATGCTTCGGAAGACTTTACAGAGACGATCGGCATGCGGCTTGCCGAACTCGAAGCTGAGTATGCCGAACTCGATGGTTGGAACGCCGAGACAAATGCTGAATCATTATTAACCGGACTTGGAATTGACAGTACTAAATTTAACCAAAAGATGGTATCGATTGATGCTCGTGAAAAAGTCAAAGTCTTATTAGCACAAGCATTGTTTGGTAATCCCGAGGTTCTGTTATTGGATGAACCGACAAACAATTTGGATCCATTATCTGTTCGGTGGTTAGAAAACTTTTTAATTAATTATAAGAATACAGTATTGGTTGTCAGCCATGATCGACATTTTTTAAATAACGTGTGTACTCACATATGTGACGTAGAATACGGCAAAATCAGTTTATATCCGGGAAACTATGATTTCTGGTATGAATCTAGTCAGTTGGCATTACGTCAGACCAAAGATCAAAACAAGAAATCAGAACAAAAAATTAAAGAATTAGAGGATTTTATCCGTCGATTCAGTGCTAACAAATCGAAAGCAAAACAAGCAACCTCCCGAAAAAAGGCATTGGATAAAATTGTTATTAATGATATCCAGCCATCTCTCAGAAGATATCCATTCATCGATTTTCAACCCAATCGGGAAGTCGGTAATGAGATTTTATTCGTCGAACAGTTATCCAAACCGGGATTATTTGAAAACATATCTTTTTCTGTCCGCAGAGATGAAAAAATAGCGTTTCTATCATCGAACACGCAAATTATTGCGGCATTATTCCGAATCTTATCTGGTGAAGATCAAGACTACCTAGGAACGTTTAAGTGGGGGATTACCACATCGCAAGCATATTTTCCGCAAGATAACCAAAAATATTTTAATCAAGATATCACCGTCATCGATTGGGTTAGACAATATACCGGTACTGAACAAGCCGAAACCGTGATTCGCGGGTGGTTAGGAAGAATGTTGTTTTCCGGTGACGAAAGTCAGAAACCCAGTCGGGTATTATCCGGGGGTGAAAAAGTTCGATGTATGTTAATCAAATTGATGCTCTCTGGGGCAAACATTCTTTTGTTCGATGATCCAACTAATCATTTGGATTTAGAGTCGATTACGGCGCTTAATCAAGGAATGGGAAGATTCAAAGGTAACATTTTATTCACAAGCCACGATCAAGAACTGCTCGATACAGTTGCCAATCGGATTATTGTAATTGAACAAACGATAGTATTCGACAAAATGTGCAATTATGAGGATTATCTTGATAATATTGAAAAGCACTAGCGGTTGTTATATAATATAAAACAAGACATTTCTAATTGTTAAATAAAGATACGTTTTATAATTGATTTATTAAGACCAAGAGCGGAGGTGCCTGAATGAATTACGGGGTTTTATTAATCGGCGCAACGATAGCATTATCAATAATTAATTTGATATTCTGTATATATTTAATAAGAAATCACCGAAAATCACGGGGACTTTTTGTGATAGCGATTATTTTTCTTCTCGAGGCCATTTATGCATTTGCTTATGCTTTGGAACTGGCGGCTGATGAACTTTATATCAAGATTATCTTTAATCATCTCCAGTATTTTGGTATTCCGTTTATCGTCGGATTGTGGTTATATACTGCAAAAATTTTTAAAGACCCGCATTTTGTGGCAAACACTAAATGGATGTTAGCATTTTTCACCATTCCGATAATCACTTTTATCGCAGTGCAGATTTTTCCGTATTTGAACCACACTATCTATTACACGGATGCGTTTA
>JAQWBC010000054.1 GCA_028707415.1 Candidatus Izemoplasmatales bacterium | reverse complement strand
AAGGCGGAGCCATTGTTGATGGCGTTTTACCATCGGTAAAGCGCCCTATGGCCTTACTTGGGGTGATTGAAAAAGGTTATGTCGATCTCAAAGTAAAAGCTAAATCTCACGGGGGTCACTCAAGTACTCCTCCTGCTAATACCCCGCTTGTTCGTCTTTCTCGATTTGTAGTTGATATCGACAAACACTTTCCCTTAAAAACAAAAATGATTAAAGAAGTCGAAGACATGTTTGTTACCGCCTCTTCATCAATGAATTTTCTATATCGACTATTGTTTGGTAATATGTGGATATTTAAACCGCTTTTGACAATGCTGTTACCCAAAATAAACAGTTATGGGCGCGCCATGCTGTCCACGACGATTGCTTTTACCCAAGCCAAAGGTTCAGACGCGGCTAATGTTATTCCAGCAGAGGCATATCTTATTGTCAATATGCGAACCCATCCGATTCAAAATATCGAATCAACGCTGGCAGTAATCAGTAAAATCGCAGCTAAATATGATTTAGAGTGTGAATTTTTGAATGGTCGTGATGCATCGCCAATTGTTAATACTGAGAGTGACGCTTATCGTTTTCTTGTCCAGGCCATTAAGGAAAATTATCCCGATGTCTTGATTTCTCCATATGTAATCATGGGAGGAACTGATGCTCGTCATTACTCGGAAGTATGCGATGCTCCGATTCGGTTTTCGCCGATCCGCGTTAATAACGCCGATTTAAAAAAGATGCACGGAATCAATGAATCGATAAAGATTGAGAGCGTTGCGGAAGCGGTTAAATTTTATAAATACTTAATGCAAACAGGAAAATAAGTAAGAAAAAAAATACGAAGAAGGTAAAAATATGATTGGAAATATTAATATGATTGTTGGAAATAAAATAACCAATTCGGAAGCAAAAAATGCATTCATGAAAGTGCTTGTTTCGCCTGAAAACGGCTGGAATGACTACGTGATGCGGGTCATCGAGGTTAGAGAATCCGGGTACACACCCAAGCATTGTCATCCTTGGCCACACATTAACTATGTTATCGAAGGCAAAGGAGAACTTTTGATAGATAATCAGATTAATGTAGTGGAAAGTGGTTCCTACGCCTTTGTGCCATCTGACACATTACACCAATTCCGGAATATTGGCCAATCCGTATTTAAATTTATATGTATCGTTCCTAAAGAGGGACATCGATAATTGGTTTTAATAAAAGTAGTGAATCATAATATCCTCAAGTCCCATTCGTAAAATGAATGGGCTTTTTTAATTGCCAGTTGATATTTTGCGGGAATACAATCGATTTCATTGCATTGTTAAAGCCCTTGTTTGTTTTTTGATGTATAATATATTTCGATGTCTGTCACTAGTGTGGCGAAGGATAGTTACTTTTATGGGGGAAACATGGATGCACTTCTGTTTGCGGTAAATGCCGTTGCACCATTAGTGTTGCTTATACTAATTGGTTATGTACTGAGATTAATCAAGATTATTGATGAACAATTTTTAAAAACATTGAACAAAATCGTTTTTAACATTTTTATGCCAGTATTATTATTTGTTAACCTATACGATCTCGAAGGGATTAACGATCTTAATTGGAGTTTTGTCCTTTACGCATATATTGGTACTGTTGTAATGTTTTTAATCGGCATTTTAGTTGCCAAATTATTCATTGTGGAAAAGCAATATAAAGGCGCGGTCATTCAAAGCGTCTTTCGTGCCAATAACATGGTGTTAGGATTGCCACTAGCGACGGCATTGTTTGGTGTAGAAGGAGCTGCCTTGGCTTCTTTGCTGGTTTTAACAACGCCTTTACTTAATATTTTTTCGGTACTAACATTTACGATTTTTGATCGACAACTTTCCCAAAAACTGACCATCGGAGTAGTAATAAAAAAAATTATAACAAACCCACTCAATATCGGTGTTTTTATAGCAGTTATGACTTTATTGATTCGAGCATTGTTAATACAAAATGGTGTGACTTTTAGACTTACCGATATACCCGGTCTTTATCCGGCAATTAAGTACATAGCTATGTTACAACGCCAATAGCTTTAATTATGTTAGGCGGCCAATTCAAGTTTAAATCAGCAACAAACTACATTAAACCGATAATTGTTGGTACAACTTTTCGTTTGGTTATAATACCCGTTTTGGCATTGACGATTACTTACTATTTGTTTCCTGATTTTGGCGGTGCTGCTTTTGCAGCGGCAGTAGCTTTATATGCCACACCAGCTGCAGTAGTAAGTGCGGTTATAGCCAAAGAAATGGGAGGCGATGATAATCTTGCTGGACAGATTGTGGTTTGGTCAACAATTTTTTCGATTCCTTCGATAATTGCTATCATCTATATCTTACGAATCATCGGAATCTTTTAGATTTTTGATATTATTCGAAAGCATTATTGCTAAATACATAATAAAAAAACGATGCTTGTGTATCGTTTTTTCCATATAATTAAAAACGATTACGTGCTATAATATATATAACAAATCAAATAAAAGTAGATTATTAAAAAGCCAAAAAATGACATAAAAGAAACGAATTATAAATATAGATAATCCGTTATATGGCTATTAATGGCGATTTACAGGGCTATTAAATGCTGCTTTTGGCGATTACTTTATGGTAATAAATCAATTTTTAGATTTCCTAATAAATGCATTTATTTTATTGAAAGGATTCGCCGATGGAAAAAACCATTACTATTTACCTCAATGAAAATAAGACCACATGGACATTTATCAAGAAAGAAGATATCATATTTCGCGAGGAATTCACCGATAAATGCAAGATGAATTATTGCGGAAGATATAACACATCGTGGACATGTCCACCGGCAATTGGTGACATTGAGCTGATTAAAGAAAGATGTCTTCGTTATCAAAAAGCGATTCTTTTTTCAATGATTTTCCCTTTAGAAGATCCATATGATGTTGAAGGAATGGACCTAGGACGAAGGCAAATAATGCAAATAACATATGGACTCTATGATCTTACGAAAAAAGCACAAATGCAAGCCGACTTTTTAGCTGCGGGTAGTTGCTCAATTTGCGATAAATGTACCTATCCTAGTCAGCCATGTCGGTTTCCTGAAAAAGCAATGATTTCTATGGAAGCTCTTGGTATTGATGTCGCGGTTCTAGCGCGCAAGTCAGGAATTAAATATTATAACGGCGTTAACACGGTTACTTATTTCGCGATGATTTTTTATGATGGAGAGTAATTATGCCACAAGTGACAGTTATAAGAAGCAATGAAACTCATATTTATACAGTTCCAAACGGAACTCGACTTATGGACCTTTTTCTTCAAAACAAAATTGATTCAGGAGGAACATGCGGTGGAAAAGGCATATGTAACAAGTGTCTTGTCCGGATTGCTGGTACAGAAAAAGATATCCTTGCTTGTCATTACGCTGTTACGAGTGATGTAATAATCGAAGTAAATTACGAATCAGCAAATTTCTTTTCTGATTACCACCAAGATCGGCATGAACATAAAGTCACCGATGAATTTGGAATTGCTATAGATTTAGGAACCACAACAGTCGCTATGTACTTATATAATTTAAACTCGAGTTTAATGATTGGCTCCTTTTCCTTTCTTAATCCTCAAGTAATATATGGGGCAGACGTTATAAGTCGGATTGATAAGTGCATTTCGGGATTTCTCCACGAAGAACAGAAAATAATAACTCAAGCAATCAACAAACAGATTGATCAGTGGTTAATCGAATTCTCAATCACTAAAATCCAAAAAATAGTGATTGCGGGTAATCCGACGATGTTACATATCATTTATGATGTAAACCCCGAATCGATAGGATCAGCTCCTTATACACCCGTATTTCTCGAAACAAAAACTTTTGATGGAGCCGATTATGGGCTGCATTCGGAAAGAGTAGTCTTATTGCCTTCTATCAGCGCCTTTATTGGTTCTGACTTATCGGTAGGGATATTATCATCGGGAATGCTTGAGGAAAACACATCTATTTTGATTGATATGGGAACCAACGGGGAAATAATCTTAAAAAAACACAATGATTTTTTTGGATGTTCCACCGCAACGGGACCTGCTTTTGAAGGAGCAAACATTGAAAAAGGGGTTGGCGGAATCAATGGTGCTATCGCGAAAGTTGCTTATATAGCGGGAGAATTAGTGACAGAAACAATTGGTAATAAAACCCCCATAGGAATGTGTGGATCTGGGTTGGTTGATTTAGTGGCAATTCTTGTATCCGAAGGAATCATTGACGATACAGGAGCGTTTAATCATGATGCCAATAGTCAACTAATTAGGCAACTGGTTGCGGATCGATTCTATCTAAAAAATGATATCTACTTGTCGCAAAAAGACATTCGTCAATTTCAACTAGCCAAAAGTGCCATCTGTGCGGGTATTGAGACGTTGATGAATGCGGCCAAGGTCAATCTAGAAGAAGTCAACAAGGTTTTTGTGGCGGGCGGATTTGGATTTCATCTCAATTTAGAAAATGCTTTTAAAATCGGTTTGTTACCAAAAGCGTTCAATGGACGAGTTGTTAGCGCCGGTAATACTGCGGGATTGGGCGCAGTAATGTGCCTTATAAATGATAATATGCTTAACAAAGCTCAAGAAATTGCTTTGTGTGTGCAAACAGTAGATTTAATGAACAAAAAATTGGGTTTTACTGAGCGCTTCATTGATAATATGCTATTTGAACTGCAATAATAGAATTGGAGGCGGTCTCATTGAATGTAGAATTTTCTCCTTTAAAATTAGAAGAAGTATTGAATTTTAATGATTTGAAACCGCTTTTTGCTAATTTTTCGAAGTTGACGGGTATCGATGTTTCTTTGCATGGAATTGATGGAGAAGAAGTGTTAAGTTACCGCATTAATTCTGAAAAATCAATTTGTGAACTTGTCAGAACAAGACAGGCAAATTGCAATTCCCAGATGAAATACGCGGGAATGAAGGCCGCTGATCTGGGCGAACCATATATTTTTCAATGCGGAACAATGATTAAATGCTCGGTTCCCATTCTTTTTGAAGAAAAATATCTTGGGAGTTTAGCTTGCGGACCCGTCTTGTTATGGGAAATTGATGAAATTGCTCATCATGATTTAATTGCCTTTGCCGGTAAATATGATATTTCACCGACTGATGCTGGCTCTATTCTTAGTTGTGTTAAACAATTGACGCCAGAAACCATGCGGTCGGCTGCCCAAATGCTTTTGATTATGGTTACATATATGTGCAAAGAAGAGAGCATCTTTCTTAGACAACGTTTGAAACTCACTAAGCAGCAAGACAAAATCGCAGAATTGATGAATGAAAAACGGCAAAATGCACTCAGTCTTGAATCGCTCGTAAGACGCAACAAATTCAAAAAATATCCTTATGAGATGGAAAAAGAATTGATTGCTTATGTTCAGGCAGGAGATACAGTCCATTCTATTGAAATTCTCAACGGAATCTTGGGAGAAATATTCGCCATTTCTTCGGGTAATCTTGATATTATTAAAGCTAATGTTTATGAATTGACGGCGGTTTTAATGCGGGCGGCTGTCGATGCGGGAGTCATGCTTAGCGATTTAGCGACGATTCCCAAAAAAGTGACGGTTATCCTCGCTGATGTCACTCAATATGACGAAGTCTGCTTGTTAACTTCCGAATTGATGGATGATATAAACAACATTATCTATCAAAACCGGTTTAAAAAACAATCCAATGAACATTTGATTAATGCAATAAATTTTATAAAAAAGAATCTAAACGCCGATTTATCGCTCAATACAGTTGCCAATAATGTTTTTGTCAGTGGTTATTACTTATCACATTTGTTTCGTGAAGAAATGGATATGACTTTCAGTGATTACATCAATAAAGTTCGAATGGAGGCCGCAATCAAATTGATGAAAGAGAGACAACTTTCAATTCAAGATATTGCCATAAAAAGCGGATTTAAAGATGCTGGCTATTTTACTAAAACCTTTAAAAAATATCACGGTATTACCCCTAAAAAATATATGGATCTATTGTAAATCTTAAATAAGACAGCCATTTTCTTCTCTAGGAATGGTTGTTTTTTTTAAGTACGAGTACTGATTGGACCGAATAACAAGATAATCCAATTTTGTCGCAAAAAAACGAGTGTTATGTGAAAGTGCTTTAACGTATAATAATAATGGAATATTATTTCTTAAGAAATTTATATATATCGAGAAAGAAGGTTACAATAATGATTTTAGATGATATCAGCACATTGCTTCAAAAAGGAAAAGCCAAGGATGTGAAAATCTTGGTTCAGCAAGCTCTTGACGAAAAGATTACCCCAACGATAATTCTTAACGAAGGGCTTATTAAGGGCATGACCATTATTGGCGGTAAATTTAAAAACAATGAAGTTTTCGTGCCGGAAGTATTAGTTGCAGCAAGGGCAATGAATTCCGGTCTTGAGATTCTTCGACCGGCTTTGGTTGCTTCGGGAGCGAAATCGGTTGGAAGGGCAATCATTTGCACAGTCATGGGAGATTTACATGACATTGGTAAAAATTTGGTCAAAATGATGTTGGAAGGTCAGGGAATTGAAGTGATTGATCTTGGCGTCGATGTTGAAGCAGAAACAATTGTCGAAGCCGTCAGAATTCATCATCCAAATCTTGTTTGCTTGTCAGCCTTGTTAACAACAACGATGATGAACCAAAAAATA
>JAQWBC010000053.1 GCA_028707415.1 Candidatus Izemoplasmatales bacterium | reverse complement strand
CTCAATAGTTAATTTGCGGTACAAATCATATTTTTCCACAAGAGCGGCCATGTTTTCATCTTCGGCCACAAACACTTTATATTTTCCGTCTTTGGCAAGCAATTCAAATATCGTTAGCGTTTAGCTTCCGATTACATGGCGGATAGTCATCCCCGCCAGTTCCGCAACCAAGCACAAAACGGTTCCCGAATTATAACAACTGCGACGGATCGGAAACAGATTGTCTGGATTTTTAAGTGATTCAACAATCTTTTGCAAAGCCTTGTGACCTTTTGTAATACTTAACCGTTTCAAAGCTTTGATTTCAATATATTGAGCCATACCTTCAATAACTTCAACTTGGGTTTCGTATTTGACGTTTTCGGCAAATTGACTGTTTCGATACAACCTAAGACTTAAAAAATCATCCCAGTCTTGTTGATCATAGGCTTCGAGACATTGACATAGTAATTCGTTTTCTTGGTGTTTTAAAGCCATATTCGTCAAATCGTAACGGTAAAACAAGCCCTTAATTTCATTAGCCCACCGAATTTCCTGCTTTTCTCGTTGAAAGGCATGAAACATTTCATGAACTAATTTTGAGGCGAACACATCCGCATCTTTATATTCATCGACTTCTATATTCCAGATGGCTAAGAATCGGTCATTGTATTCGATGGCTGTATTTCCCATAAAGCGTTGATCCCAAGATGTGATATCGCCGTTGTCAAAATAGACAGTTGTTTTCGTATATAAAGCATAGCGGATATAATGAAATTCCGTCCATAAAGCCTCAAAATCGAGTTTTGCCAACCGTTTATTGATTTGATCAATCATGGTTTTGATTTTTTTCTCCACTTTTTGCCTCCGCTATTACTTTGGTATAAATATAAAACCATTTTATTAAATCATATCACATTGACAATCAGTTCGTCATAATTATTGAATAGTATCTATAACGTTTCTACGATTTCTTTGCATACAAGCAAAAGCTTTTCGCGAACATCGGTTCGCGACCGCCAAATTCGTCCATCCCAGGTCTCGTTAGCAAGATCATCGCCACCATAGATAATCGCGCCATACTCAACCTTTCTAAAAGCAGCAACAGCGATTAATCCCGCTTGTTCCATTTCGACGATAATTGCCCCTTCGTCTCTTCGAGTTTGAACCAAGGTTTTGGTTTCTCGGTAAAAAGCATCTGTTGTCCATGTTTTTCCTAGTGTAAAATCTGCGCCAATGGCTTTTAAATAACAAGCAATTTTTTCAATAACCAATGGATTCGCATCAATTTCCCGAGCTGGTGGTGCATAATGGTAACTCATTCCTTCGTCGCGAATGGCGCTGGTAACCACAACCAATTTTCCCGCGGTAATTTCGTGAACTAAAGACCCAGCTCCCCCACAAAAAATGATTTTTTTAACGCCGAAGGCAATTGCTTCTTCCAATATCCCGCCGCATAACGGTCCCCCGACCATGCCATGAACTAGCAGTATATCCGTATCGACAAATTGATAAAAAGTATAAGTGTTTTCCCCAGGAATCGTCACATATGTTTGCACTTCGCCTTTAGCAATAAGTCGATCGATTGCTTCTCGAAAAAAGCAAATAACAAGTTTGTCACATTTGACTTTATCGGCAACCAGGTCAGAAACAAGCGAAGGGTTAATATAAGCTTCAACAGTTTCGTCATACTCGAGAATAGGATAGACTTGTTTTTTCACGTTAATCACAACCTTTCTATTACAAAAATTATACCATAATATTTTTGTCTGTCATTGGGTATTAAAAAAAACCACGTCGATTTCGACGCAGTTTTACGATGACCAAACATCTTAAAGGATTTTTCTGATAATACCTAGTTTTCTTTTTTCTCAATGACGTGTTTAAAAATCATTTTGATATCTTCTTGAGTCATAAACGGATACATAGCATCGATGTCAACTTCGGTATCTCCTTGGCAAAACGCTTCGGCAAATTGATGAAGACATTCATCGGTTACGAATGGCAAAAACGGCAGATAATCTTTATTTGCTTTAATTCGGTTCAAAAATGCCTTGTCAACTGCTTCATCGCTGACAAAAGGAAGAAATTTTACAGCGTCAAGCCCAGCGATTTGTTCGGCTTCCGCTTTGATAAACAAATCGTTTAGTGTCTTTTCATCCATGAAAGGAAAAAGGCCGACGATATTGGTGGTCGAATTACCATTAATAATCTTCTCCGCCACGATTGGCCACATATTATCACTTACAAACGGAGCGATACTGACAAAACTCCCATCCTTGTCTAATTCTTCAAGAAAAAGCTTATCAATCATTTCGTCTTCAAGGAAGGGAATGACTGACATCAGTTTTACACCTTCATATTCTTGATTTTCCGAAGTTTTAATCTTTTCAATGAGTAAAGTTAACTCGTCTTTATCTAGAAACGGTATCATTCTTTTTAAATTTATTGTCATTTAATTGTTACCTCGTTTTTCAAATATTTTTGTTCCTCGGGAGTCAGTTTAACCCAAAGTCTTGGTAATGATGCTTTTATCTTGTTATTTTTGATGGCCTTTAAAACAATAAGCCTTTCCGAGTTTGAAAATTGATAAAACACATCGAATAAATCTACTTCTAATTTGTTTTCAATGATTTTTTTTATAATGAAGTGACGATCATGGCCAACAAAGATGTTTTCCTCGTCTATAACCACTGGTTCATTCATACAAAGGATCTCTTCAAAAGAAATTTTAAATATTTTGCTCAGTTCAATCAGGTTGTCCACTGATGGTAACGTTAATCCGAGTTCCCAGCGCGATACGGCTTGGCGACTAACAAACAATATTTCCGCAAGTTTATCTTGATTATATTGATTTGCAACTCGCAAATCCCGAATTTTATTACCAATCGCATAAGAATCAAGCATGTTTAATCACCCCCAACAATGATATTTTATCGTATAAATGGTTTATTAGTAATACATAATCGCTTATTTTTGTTTTCAATATCGAATTGTTGGATTAAAGACATTCGGTACCGATCCAAACTAAACGGTTCGTTTCCCGAAAAGTAATCATAACCTCGTCGGAAACGAAATGGTTTAATAGTTCACATCCCCCAAGAAGATTATTTCCCGAAGCGGGGGATTTACCAAATTCACCTCCTAACCGAATATTCTGACCAAAATTAAATAATTCATCGCCGACGCGGCGCATTCCCCGCAAATTACTCATAACTAATCACCTCTGATGCTTCTATTCTAACAATGATTTATAACCATGTCACGCAAGTATCGATTGCGTTTGCGGTGATATTTTTGAAATTAACGCAAGAAATAAATATAAAAAAGCAGACTTTTTTTGTCTACTTTTATCAGTTCAAAGCGAATTGTATTGTAATGATAGCGTGTATATAATTATTTAAAGAAATAATATTCATAAATATGACATAAAAAAGATTCGATTTTTGTATCGAACCGCTTAAAACATAATGGCAGGGATGACAGGATTCGAACCCGTACAAACAGTTTTGGAGACTGCTGTGCTACCGTTGACACCACATCCCTAAAAGGTCTATTACTATTATTATACAATTGTCACCAATAGTCAAGAAAAACCCTTGTTTCTACAAAAAACGAGCTCAGCGAGCTCGTTATTATAACTTCTGAATATCCACCAATCGATAACCTTCTGCCGCTAAAGCTTGGGCGATAACTTGCGTGGCAACGTAACCTTCGAAGAGTGCATATCCATTGGCAAGATCCACTTCTACATTCGATATCCCATAGATATTTGATAAGATAGCCTTCACATCCTTAGCACAACCTTCACAACACATGCCTTCAATAATGGCTTTTTTCATGGATCCAACCCCCCCTTATGATTTTTCTTAGTACTACAATGATTTTATCATTTTTACGTACTTTTGTCAAAACGTCATCATTCAAAACTTTTCTGCAAAAATGATTATATTTTCAGCGAATCATCATTAAGTAATAGCTGCTTGTCGATAGCTTTGTTTCGATAATATATCAAAATATTTGTCAAAACCATCAAGGCATTACAAATATAAGCGGCTAAAACAAAAGTCACATCATTATTGGCAAATTTAGCCGCAATTCCCGCTAAATACCCGATAAAAATCATGAAATAAAATAAAACACTCAAGTTCTTTGCCGTGCGGATTCGCCAAGTTTTCACTGCCGCAATCGGCCACGAAACGCCAAAACAGAGTAGCATCACAATTTCAAGGATTTTACCAACCATAGTAAATTTGCTTCTTTCTTCTACTTTTGTTTGCGCTGTTGATTGACGATTTTATATAGTTCTTCGGTGCCGAAATGTAATTTCGTCACAACATTTTTCTGATTTACGGGATAAAGATAATAGGTGTCACTAAGCGTGGATAAATCGATACAATCTGCCCCTTTGCCTAAGTAATCATATTCAATATGGGCTGAATACATCGACAACGGTTCTTTTTCTAACCGGAAGTCCTCTCCATCAAAATTACCCGACAAATGGAATCCCTGAAGATCATGAATTAACTTTCCCGTTCCTAACCGAATGTATCCGTTAGCGTTGGGCAAAGAATCGACATAGACATCATCTTCAAAACGATAAGTTCCCGCTAATATTTGCTTTCTAACGTTGATTCGCTCAAATTCATACCAATCCTTAACTCGAGTGAATTCCGTTGGTCCAGATAAAGCTTTGAAATTACCAACTTCGTCCATTTCATAAATTTTATGACAATGATTACACCAAATTCGGTTGCCGTCTGATTCCATCTCTGATTCGGTCAGGCAATGCGGACATTGATATAAAATACGATGGATGCCCTTGGCGCGATTAGCATCTTTAATTGTTTGTCCCGATTCTTGTAAATATTGATATTCATCGTATGCGAAAGCTTTCTGGATGCGTTCGTTGATTTCCGTAACCGAAATGGTGTTTATTTCTTCGGTGGTGACGATTTGCGTTAAATCTGCCAATAGATTAATCTTACGTTTGGTCAAATTCCACACTGGTTGTGATAGATGGTTTCCATGCATGATTAATGTAACAATCGGTACTTTCATGACTTTGCATAGTTTTCCTAATGATTCCGGGAGAATTGCGGTCGTTCCATCCAGCGAATACCTCGCCTCAGGATAAATAGCACATACAGTTTTATTCACCTTTAGTGAATGCTCAATTTGTCTAACTAAGACAATATCGTTAGTGAATTTGCGTTTACAGATACAACCAACATCACGTAATAATTTTTCCCGTTTTATGAAGCCATCGATAGCGACAACATAATTAGCTCCATGCGGAAAGATTGCGGCCGTAGTGACCGAAAAATCAATAAAAGCATGGTGAGTGCATAATAAGATATATGGCGGTTTAACCCCTTTCATATTAACGCGGTTAACTTTTAGTTTGTGAGCCCAAACTGTTGGGTAAGCTAAAAGCCATGTCAACGGCTTTAAATACCATGCCTGTTTTTTGGGTTTTGCTAACATGTCGTAACGAATTTGATCGGCGTCTTTCATAAGTGACTTCCTTTTCTCTAGGCGGTCTTTCTTACGAAATGACCGAATACAATTTGCTTTAATTAATCGATGTGACTTTGTTCTTCCCCGCTTTTTTCGATTGATACATCGCTTCATCTGCTTTGTCAATGTACTGATGCGGATTCATCCGGTCATCACCAATGCCATTGGCGATACCAATGCTAATTTGAATATGAAGTTCCAACTCATTGATGGTAAAGGGATGTTCACTGACCAGCATCCGAATTTGCTCCGCCAATTGAATCGCATCGTTTTCGGGAGTGTTTTCCATTAGGAGCATAAATCCTTCGCCACCATAACGAGAAAGCATCAAATCTTTATCGATGCTGTGTTTGACCAATTGACTCAGTTCTGTTAATACTTTGTCACCAATTAAATGGCCATGCGTATCGTTGATAATTTTGAAATCATCAATATCAATCATGACCAACGCGAATGGTTCCTTGCGCTCAATGATTTTAGCAAGATAATTATCACAGTGTTCAGTGAATGCCCTTCGGTTATAAATGTTGGTGAGTTCATCATGGGTTGCTTGAAAATCCAAAGTATGAATTCGATCAATATAACTTGTCATATCATTAAATTTTACAATATACCCCGTCCGTCTTCCCGTCGTCGCGATTAATGGCAATGTCTCCAAAATAAAATGGCGGTTATCGTGAGTAAATCCATAAGCTCTTTCGGTTTTGATAGCTTCGCAAAACTCTAAGTCTTCAAAATAATCCATAATGTTGGTGCGATAAAGTACCGGTTTAACTTTAAAGAGTTCAAACGCATCATTCCAAGAAATAATATCATATCCATCATTAAGAATCAGAATCGGATCGCTTGAAGCCTCAAATAGTGCTCGATGCGCTGCCGGTTTTAAATCAATGGTTTCGTATTTCATCATCATATAAAACATCACAAAGCCGATGATTTCGATTAAATATAAAGCCATATCAATTCCCGATGTATACGCGGTTAACAGCGTTGGCAAGAGTGCTACAATACTTACTAAGGTAAGCGCTCCTAACCAAAATGCTTCAAAGCTTTTAGCTCCTTTTTTCCCTCGCCAAATAATAAAATAAATAATGGAAATCATTATTAGCAAAAGGATAGAGAAGGTACCGTTAATATAGTACAGTGGCCCTTTTTTTAAAACTAAAACGGCTAATCCCAAATTATCAGCCACATTGGTGTAATCGATAAACGCATCCGTATAATAGATAGTGTGGTTCAAATACGGAAAAATCTGCACTGCGATAAAAGTGATTATCGGAATGGTGAAAAATGCTAACATCCATTTAGTGTTTGCCACAAAATGCGGGTCTTTAAAAATTTTTGCA
>JAQWBC010000052.1 GCA_028707415.1 Candidatus Izemoplasmatales bacterium | reverse complement strand
ATAGGTTGATTTGTGGGCATCATAGTAAGAAAAGACTGATTCGAAGATATCCTTACGTTCTTTCGGGCTTTTGCTTTTAGCGATGTAAGCACGGTAATTTGATCCCGTAATTGTGACGATATTTCCATCATCGAGCATTACATCTCCATGCTCCATATCGGCAACCGTTAGACTGCTATATAGATCATGGCCAACCCGAGTAAGCTGATTATAATAAGCCAATAGAGTTTCGCTGTTTTGATCAAGAATATGTTCTTGACGACGGAAAAGTTTTACAAATCCAAAACGGGTCTCCTCGAGAACAGGGTTATGATCAATAAACGCCATAATCTTTTCTTGCCCAATTGAAATCAGTTCTGGTTCTTCAAAGGCGGTAACTTGTTGCATCATAGCAAAAGTAATTTGTACTTTTTGGAGTCTAGCAGCATTTTCTTGGTTTTTCTTATTCAGATCGCTCAATAAAGACGCATACTGGTAGACGCGATAACCGATTTGCGATATTTTCTTGATATTTAGGTAATACTCAGTAAATTTTGCTTCAATGTGCAATTGTCCTTCATAAGCAGGAAGCTTTTTGATAATTTCATTAGTGTCATTAAAGGCTTTTTCAAAGTCCTCTAAGGTTGGAAATAAGTAAGTTAAATCCCAGTTCATATTTTAAATCCCCCTTCAAATAGCTTTATGTTTATTATATCATCAATTTAAAAAAATAGTGATAAACATCTTTTTTAATGTTATACTATTCATAGAAAGTTGGTGATCATTGTTGATTACTCTCTATACTAGTTCAAGTTGTTCTTCTTGCCGAAAAGCCAAGAAATGGTTAGAAAATAATCAGATTCCCTTTAAAGAAAAGAACATTGTCGGCATTAAGCTGACTCGGGACGATATTATCAAAATGCTTAAGTTTTCTGATAATGGATTCGAGGATATTATATCCACGCGCTCAAAAATCTTTAAAGATTCTTTTCTTGATCCTGATGAAATGCATTTTGGGGAATTAGCTGATTTTATTATCGATAATCCCACTGTTTTAAAGCGCCCAATCATCATTAGTGATAAAATCATGCAAACTGGGTACAACGAAGATGAAATTCGGGCTTTTATTCCCAAGCATTTCCGGGAAAGTATCATGTGTGCGGAATGTAAAGACGATTGTGAATATAAATGCGCAGTCCGCGCCGGTCTCAAGGATGCAAAGAAAGCATCAACACTGTAATTTAAACGATGACGGCACGCCGTCGTCTTTTTTAAATATGAAAACGTTTTTAGACAGACACTTGTTGATAAAAATGCAAAAAAAAGGTAAAATAGAGACGATCAAAACACTTTGTCTTATTATTAGGAGGCTTAATTATGTCTGTAAAAGTTGCAATCAATGGTTTTGGCCGAATCGGTCGTTTGGCTTTTCGTTTAATGTTTGGTAATCCTGATTTCGAAATCGTGGCGATTAATGATCTGACCGATGCTCAACAACTCGCCTATCTGTTAAAGTATGACAGTTCGCAAGGTCGTTATGGTAAAAATGTCTCGTTTGAAGGCAATGAAATAATTGTTGAAGGCATAAGAATCCCAGTTTTATCGCAGAAAGATCCAGTTTTATTACCTTGGAAACAATATCAAGTCGATGTTGTTTTGGAGTGCACGGGAATCTTCACTACCAGAGAAAAAGCTAGTTTTCATCTTCAAGCCGGAGCTAAGAAGGTTGTTTTAAGCGCTCCAGCGAAAGATAAAGATATTCCTACAGTTGTCTATGGAGTTAATGAAAGTATTTTGACTGGTGACGAAACAATCGTTAGTGCTGCATCTTGTACGACCAACTGTCTCGCTCCTATCGCCAAAATTCTCGATGATAATTTTGGTATTGTCCGTGGCTTCATGACTACGGTTCACGCATATACTAACGATCAGATTACTCTTGATGGACCGCATAAGGCGGGGATTGCTTCAAGACGGGGACGGACTGCTGCTAGTAATATAGTTCCGACAACGACGGGGGCTGCAAAAGCGGTTGCACTAGTTTTACCACAATTAAAAGGCAGACTGGATGGTATCGCGCTTCGAGTACCGGTTGTGACCGGTTCGGTTGTCGATTTGGTTGTCGAATTAAAAACACCAGTAACCAAAGAAATGGTTAATAATGCTGTCAAAGCTGCACAATCGGATATCGTCGGTTATACTGAAGATCCAATTGTTTCGAGCGATGTAATCGGCATTACTCAGGGGACAATGTTTGACTCTTTGATGACCACGATTTTGGATACTGATGGCAAACAATTAGTAAAAGTAGTATCATGGTATGACAATGAAATGTCATATACGGCGCAAATGATTAGGACTCTGAAACATTTTGCCGAGTTGCTGTAAGAAAGCATAACCTAAGCATCCCGGTTTTGGGATGCTTTTTGTTTATAATAAGAAAGGAGGAAGAGGAAATGCCCGATTTCATTATCGAAGTATCAGAATATTTTCTTGATCTATTTGCCAATTTTCAGGCTTTTTTGGATGCAAATCCATGGTTCGTTCCTCTTTCGGCGTTTTTACTCCCGTTTTTAGAAGCCTTACTGCCATGGCTCCCGTTAACCGCGATTATCTCATATAACCATGCGATTCTATCGGACACATATGGAGCGGAATTAGGAACATTTTATACCATTATTTTGTCTGTTATGGGTTCTTTTGTGGGGATGCTCATCATTTTTTTAATCATTAGAGTAACAATCGCTAAGTTTTTTATTAAGCGAGTGGAGAATAATGAGTTTGGTAAAAAGTTTATCAGTGTTGTTGATAACAAGAACTTTGGTTTGGCTTTAGTTTTATTATCTAATCCTTTTCTTCCCTCTTCAATTATGAATTATGGATTGTCATTGACAAAAGTTTCGATTTCCAAGTATGCGCTCCTCACGTTTTTGTCACGAGTTATCATCATCGTTTTCTTTGTCTTTCTCGGGAGTATCTTTAATATTCAGACCCAACCATGGAATGTAATTTGGCTTATGCTATTTTATCTTGTATTGTTTGGCGGGGTTGCGATTTATCGACGAATCCAATCCAAAAGAACATCGAAATAATTCAAAAACTGTTGTCTGTATTTCAAGACGACTTTTTTTTAAAAAATAATAAAAAGGGGTTGACAAGTAATACTACGCATTGTATAGTATTATGCGTAAGGGGGTATTAACTTGGATGTTCAATTAAAAAAAGGGTTTTTGGAATTGTTAGTTTTGGCATCGCTGAAAAACCAAGCTTCTTACGGATATCGGATTATCCAAGATGTATCAGAAGTATTGGAGATATCTGAATCGACGCTATATCCGATATTAAAACGGCTCGAAATTCAAAACTATTTAGTTACATACACCGAGGAGTACAATTCGCGTTTACGAAGATATTATCAAATTACCAGTCAAGGATTACAAAAACTAAAAGATTGCCGACACGAGTTTGATATAATTAAAATAATTTATGATTATATTTTGAAATAGGAGCGAAAAATATGAATAAATATGAATTTCTATACAAACTAAATCAATCTTTGGAAAACTGTTCAAATACGGAGCGACAAGAGATAGTCCATTACTATGATGAACTAATTCAGGATGCAATTGATAGCGGCGAATTTGAACAAGAATTCATCGAGAAGTTGGGCAGTATTGATAAAATAACCCGAACAATCAAAAAAGATCAGGATTTTGTAACTAATGTCAAGGAAAAGAAAGACTACCAGTTGCAAAAAGTCTTTAGTGTCACTGTCAAAATCATTGGTTACTTTATTTTCTTCATTTTGGCAATTGTCATTGGTTCGATTGGCATCTCATTTCTAGCCTCAGGTGGAGGAATGATGGTATTTGCCAGCATCAGAATCTACGACGCAATTATCAAATCGCTTTCCGTTGCAACCATTGTCATGTATGCTGGTAGTGCAACTATCGGTGTAGGGCTAGTTTTGATTGGCTTTTGGGTGTTTAAATGGCTTTTCGTTCAATCGAAAAATCAATTGGAGAAGCTGATGGAATTTATCCAGTCGAAGATTAAAAAGGTAGGCGAGTAAAATGGTAAAATTATTAAAAGCAGGTATTATTTTAATCCTTCTTGGTGTTGGAGCAAGCATAGCTGGATTCTTGACTACAAAAGACGAAGTCGGTAACGATTTTTCCAATCAGACATATACCCTAGTTGAGGATAGTTACGTTGCAGGGGCAATTTCGATTATCAATATGGATTTAAGTAACCGGGAAGTAATAGTCGGACGCAGCACAAGCGATAAAATCGAAGTCCGCTATTACGTATCGGAAAATGATCCAATCGAGGCTTCTGAAGAAAACAATTCACTAACATTTGACAGTGATATCATATGGTATTGGAACTTCTTTTCGGTATTCAATTGGCTTAATTGGAATGCATCAGAGCATTTTGATTTCTATCTTTTACTTCCCGAAGGAACAAATTTTGATCTCAACATCGACACATCCAATGGAGTAATTACTGTCGAATCATTGGACAATCTCGGTGCTTTGGATCTCAATACTTCCAACGGCCATGTTAACTTAATCAATGTTGATTCTGAATCGATACGAGTCGATACTTCCAACGGTATTATCACTGTGAACAATGTCGATTGTGGAGTGAGTGGTAATATCGATTTGAGAACTTCCAACGGTGCCATCAATGTTTTAGCAGTGGTCACCGCGGATTTAACTTGTCACACATCAAATGGATCTATCGATGTGGAAATGGCGGGTGAGTTTTCCGATTATGCGACCAATTTGGCCACTTCCAATGGAACCATTTACGTTGATGGAAACATACTAGCGGCGGGGTTATACAATAGTTCTAATGCTCGTCGGATCATCCTTAATACTTCCAACGGTTCGATTCATTTGGATTTTGAGCCATAAAAGCACAGAAATTGTGCTTTTTTTTAACCCATAAAATATGGATATGATATAATACATTTATAATGAGGTGGTCCTTATGAATAAAGAACTTTTTATTAAAAATCGAAGAGTATTTGCCGAGCAGATGGAAGATCGTTCATTCGCTGTATTTTTTTCCGGAGAAGCTTTGCATAAAAGCGCAGATCAGTATTTTCCATATGAAGCCAATCGTAATTTTTTTTATTTAACCGGGTTATCTCGCCCGAATTATATCCTTGTGTTAGTGAAAAGCAAAGCATCAATCCTTGAATTTCTGTTTATTGAAGAAGCAACTGATTATTCAGAAAAATGGCTTGGTCATCGTTATTCCAAAGAAGAAGCCGCTGTCATTTCGGGATTTGATGTCAAAACGATTTTTTTCCTTGATCGCTTTGAAGCATTTATCGCTAATGCGATTTTATCGGATTCACGGAAAAACTTAGTTAAAGTTCCGCAAAATTTATATTTGGATTTATATCGTCATCAAGTTAAAATTAAACCGATTAGTTTACAAAAATTGGATTTTGTTTTGGCTAATTACCCCGAAATTTGTGTTCAAAACGCCAATCAAATCCTTGACCAACAACGGATGATAAAAGCGGACGATGAGATTACAGAAATTGAAAAAGCAATCAAGTTCACGCAAGTGGGTTTAGAAGCGGTATGGAAACAAGCCGTTCCTGGCAAAAATGAGCGAGAATTAGATGCCTTATTTGAATACGCTTCAAAATCAGCTGGAAGCAATGGCGTTTCCTTCCATACGATTGCGGCTTCCGGTGGCAATGCCACGACCCTGCATTACGAAGAAAACAACTGCATTATTAGTGATGACAATTTGGTTTTGATGGATCTTGGATGCCTGTCTGGACCGTATGCTTCAGATATCACTCGGACCTTTCCGATTTTGGGAAAATTTTCTGATCGACAAAAAGCAATATATTCATTGGTTCTCGACGTGAATAAAAAATGCATCGCTTTCGTAAAGCCGGGTATCATGATGGATGATTTAAATGCGTATGCTAAAAAACTACTGGCTGAAGGCGCAAAAAGGATTGGCATCATCGAAAACGAAGCTGAAATTGATAATGTCTATTATCACTCAGTAAGTCACTACCTAGGCCTTGATGTTCATGATGTGGGAACATATCTTGAACCGTTGAAACCAGGAATCGTACTAACAATTGAACCGGGTTTATATATAGCAAAAGAACACATCGGTATCCGAATTGAAGATAACGTTCTTGTTACAGAAACCGGTTCACGCAATCTGTCACACAATATCATCAAGGAAATAGCCGATCTCGAAAAATTTATGAGCCGGTAAACAGTCTTTACCAGAAAGGATTTTTCCGATGAATTATGTGGAAGGAACCATCAGGCAGAGTCTCTTTTTCAATGAAGAAAACAGTTATTCGGTCTTGAAGGTGGAAATCACCGATACGAACGAACCATCATTACTTTTTTTTGAACCCACGATTGTTATCTGTGGGTTTTTTCCTAAATTAGAAAGTGGATGTAAATACAAGTTTTTTGGAACCGTTAAAAGCCATCCTAAATATGGTGTTCAATATAATGCCACCCGATATGAACGTCAAATTGATAATACTCGTGAAGGAGTTATTGACTATCTTTCCAGCGATTTGTTTAAAGGCATCGGTCCGAAGACTGCCACGCGCATCGTTGATACAATTGGGCTAGATGCCATTGATCAAATTGTCAATAATCCGGGTGTATTGAATAAAGTACCGAGATTATCGAGCGAAGTCAAAGCAATGATCCCAAATTTAACTCTATTTGACTCAAAAACTGACTCGGATCTATATAATCTTGCCTTTTGTCCCTGACCTCACCTTTTTTAGGTCTGCCCAACGCAGGACCCGAAAGACGAATTCCTCTAGCGGAACAAAAGGAGATGTTTTCTCGATTTCGAT
>JAQWBC010000051.1 GCA_028707415.1 Candidatus Izemoplasmatales bacterium | reverse complement strand
GTGGTTGCTGATTTAAACTATACATTTGTTCAAGATGTCCAAAATATTAATACTTACCGATACATTGATCCGACTTATCGAATTTCAAACATCTACCAGGTTTGGGATTACGAACGTTATACCGAAACTCAAATTGAATTTCAATCCGATCGTGTTTTTGCAAAAATGTTGAGTGTATTGGATGATTATTTTATTTTTCAAGAAATGAATATGGGAACGGGACCAAAATATTACAGTACTCTGTTTAATCGGACAACTAGAGAAATTAAAGCTTTAGAATGGCTTGTTTTGCATGTCATTGGCACAATCGCGATAATAAAAACCGACTCCGGTACAATAATATATGATTTGCAGACCGACGAAACGCTTGCTACATATGAAGGAATGTTTTACTGGAATTATTGGGATGGATATCTATTATTGCATTCCGACACAAAAGTGACCATTGTTGAGATTGGTACACTTTCTTCATGTGAGATGAATATTGTGAATGAACTTTACACAAATCTGATTCCATATGCTTACATATTGGAAGATGGTGGCCAATATTATATTTTGGGATGAATATTACTAAAATATTTGTAAACAGAGATTATTTTCAAATAATAAAACATTATCGTCACAATATAATCCTTTTTGGTTTTTATTGAACAGAACCGACAAGTGTTACGATTCCTGATATTGAGACGAGTATTGGCAATTTCGTTCTTTCTTGTTGCACGAAGATAAAAGACTTTTTTCCTGCGAGTGTTGATACTATTGGTAAAAATGTTTTCTCGGGTTACGAAAATTCTATCAGCATTATATTTATTTTGACGGTAGTAAACGTTCAAACGACTGTTTTCATGGATTGTAGTAATATGACTATTTATCTTATTTATGCTGATAAGTCAACTCGATGGAATTTCAACTAGAATCCCGAAGGTCATCTGGTAGAAGTACTATAAATATTTGCTTTAACAAAAAAACGGCATCGTTTAATCTTAAAGTATCAGTACTTTATCGATTAATGTGCCGTTTTTTTGTTGTAGGAGAAAATAAATGATATTAATTATGCAACTTGTTTTTTAAATCATCATTGGTTAATTTTTGACACTTAGCGCAATATCCATAATGCTCAAGTTTGTGACTGACGATTTTAAAATTGTTCTGATCTTCTAAGGATTTCTCGAGATTTTCGGGGAGCGGACACTCGTCAATCTTAATGATTTTTCCGCAACCAAGGCAAATCAAGAAATGGTGGTGAGAGTCTGCTACTGGTTCGTAAAGGGTTCGATTATCATTTTCAATGCCGATCTTGTTAACAAGAGAATTTTCTGATAGCGTCTCGAGGGTTCGATAAACGGTAGAAAGCGATATATTATGGTTAATTTTTCGTAATTCCGCATAGATATCATCCGCGGGAATGGGTTGAGAAGCGGTTCTAAGAATTTTTAAGATTTCTATTCGATGCGGAGTTGTTTTTAACTTTAATTGTTTAAAAACATCAAATATGGATGAAGGTTGTGACATTTCTTTACTTCACCGCCCATTTTATCTGTTTTCGTTTGATTATGTAGCGTTTGATTATGAAAACAATACAGAAAGTTACGATAGACACAAAGACGATTACAGCTCCGGAAGAGACGTTAATAGAGTAAGAAATAAATAATCCCGTAAGCGTGAAAAACAGCGAGAAAAGGACTGAATAAAGCATTCGAAAATTCAATTTTTTGGTAACAATACTGGCGGTCGCTGCGGGTGCAGTTAGTAGCGCAATGACAAGAACAATTCCCACGACTCGGATTAAAACAACAATCGTTAGGGCAATTAAAATCATTAGTGTGGTTTCCATCAATTTGGTTTTCTTGCCTAAAATTTTAGTAAACTCTTGATCAAATAGATGCGCTTTCCAATCTTGGAAAAAAACGAGAATAACTAATAATACAATAACCGTTAAAACAATCATTAAAATTAAATCAAACGTAGTAACCGAAAGAATATTACCAAAGAGATAAGTGGTAATGGTTGGTGGGTATCCGGGCATCAAACCAATAAATAAAATTCCCAGTGACATCCCGAGTGACCAAAATAAACCGATGACAATATCGGAAAATCCCGTTTTTTTGGTTTTGATAAAACCGATTCCCAAAGCCGCGACAATCGCAAAGAAGAAGGCACCGATAATCGGTTCAAATCCCAAAAGGTATCCTAAGCCAACTCCACCATAGGTGGTATGAGCGATTCCTCCTGACATCATCACTAAACGTTTTTCGACGATAATAACACCAATAATCCCACACACTAAAGAAGTAAGCACGGCGGAGATAATTGCATATTGCATAAACCGATATTCCATAATGACTTGGATCATAACGTTTCCTCCTTTTCGGAGAATCCAGTGTTTCGATTCATTATCGAAGAAACGATAGGTTGTCGATACATATAATTGTATACTTCCAATGGATCTCCATCCGCTAAGATATTCTTATCTAGGTAGACTAACCGATTCACTTGTTTTAAGATGGTGGTTATTTGGTGAGTGACTAGAACAATTGTCATTTCCGTGCTTAATTTTTTTAGTAATCGAAACACTTGTTTTTGTGAGGCATTATCAATCATAGCTGTTGGTTCATCTAAAAACAAAATAGTTGGTTTTAAGGAAAGTGCACGCGCAATCAGCATTTTTTGGAACTCGCCACCAGATAGTTCGTTGATTTGTCGATCGGCGAGTTTGGCAATACCAACCTTGTCAAGAGTATCAAGTGTATCCTGAATTGCTTGAGAATCATAACGAAAAAACGGTTGAAATTTTTGCGGTAATTTTCCTGAAAGCACAACTTCGAAAACGGTGATGGGAAACATCCGATTCATCTCCGTGATTTGAGGAACATAACCGATTTTGATATTTGATTTTTTTAAAGAAGTATCGGCATAAGTCATCTTTCCTTCATTAAGTGGTACTAAATCGAGAATTGCTTTGAGCAACGTCGATTTACCACCACCGTTTGGACCAATAATTCCGAGATAATCGTTCTCGAAAATAGTCAGATTTAGATTTGTTAATGCTCGGATTTGTCCATATGATACCGAGACATTTTCGATGTCAATCAATTTTTGCGTCATCTAAGGGCCTCCAAAATCAGATTGCTTAAGGTAATGATGTTGGTAAGATAATCATATGCAAGCGGATCTAATTCGACCATAACAGCATTGATTTCTTCAGCGAACGCTTCAACTTGTGAAGAGTCGATTTCTGCTTGGTAGAAAATAGTATGAATGTCATTGGCATTAGCGATATCGATGACATCAGTAAGGTGAGAAGCGGTCGCTTCTTGTCCGTCTTCCTCAACAGCAATCATATCCAATCCGTAATCATCCGCGAAATAACCATATGCAGGATGGAAGACGATGAATTTGTTCATTGTAATAGAAGAAAATGCCGATACTAGTAACGAGTCAACACTTTGAAGCGAAGCGATGTATGCACTTGCATTAGCCAAATAAATCGCTTCATTTCCCGAATCAAGTGAGACAAGAGTGTTTGCGATAGCATTGATCATAACGATAACGCGTTTAATTGAAAGCCAAATATGGGGATCACGACTTTCTCCAGAAAACATTCGTTCCTGATAAGTTAAGGCGACGATTTCATCGAGATGAATTATCAAAATGTCATCTTCAAGAAAAGGGATAATTGTTGCGTCTTCAGCGGCGACACCGATAGCAAAATATACAGAAGCATTCGAAAGATCCTCCATAAACTGGGAACTAGGTTCATAGTTTCCGGGGCTATATCCAGGAGGGATAACGGTGACGACTTCAACTAAGTCACCAGCTATCGCTTCGACGAAAGCCGACTCGGGCACAATCGATACCGCAACTTTAATTTTGTCGCTCGTAGTCGGATTGTTAACGCATGATATAACCAGAGACATTATTAAAGTGGTGATTAAAAGCAGAAATAATTTTTTCATAGAATAACCTCCGGAAAAGATTTCTATCTGCAAATGGGAATCATTTGCATTTACACAAATAGTATATATCAAATATATCGGAAACACAATATAAAATAGAAAACTTATGGTGGCTGAATAATGGGAATTGCTTGATATGAGAAAAGAAAAAAAGTCCAAAACGACGTCAATGACGAGTTTTGGGCTTATTGAAGAAATAATCTTGTTATTTATTCATTTGCTTAGATCAGAGCTCTTATTTTTAATAAGGCATTTTCAGCAGCGTTAACCAGTTGATAAGCGACTGGAGAAGCAGTAAGTGCAGGATGAGTACCGGCTTGGAAGGTAGCAATATCATCAGCAGTCATTTTTTTACCAATCATGGCACTAACGCCGTTAATAAGTTCTCCGGCACTTAATGCACCGATTATCTGGCCGCCAAGGAGAATTTGAGATTTTAATTCGAAAACCAGCTTGACTTTCATTAAGGCTGAACCAGGCATCATCCCCGGATGACGATTAACCGATTCGGCAGATCCAACAGCAATTTTATATCCTAATTTTGTTGCTTGCGTTTCGGTAAGACCGGCACATGCATAGGCCTGATTATTTAATACAGTGGCGAAGCAACCAACAACACCAATATTTTTCCGATTGGTTTTAAAGATGTTGGCACCGGCAATTCTCGCTTCCATTGTTGCGATAGAGGCAAGTTTTAAAGCGCTTGGTTTTCCATCAAAGAAAGAGACTTTATCGGCACAATCGCCACAAGCATAGATATATAAGTTGCTGGTTTGCATATGGTCATCGACATAGATGCCACGAGCAGGGCCAATACGAAGACCGGCTTCTCTTGCTAAGTCGACATTAGCGCTACAACCAATTCCTAATATAACCATGTCGGCAGGAATTACTTTTCCGCTTTCTAACTCAACTCCCGCGACTGATTCATTGCCGGTAAAGGCAACGACTTTTTCGTTTGTTAACAGGGTAATGTTTTGATCGGCTAACCCTTTTTCTGCCATTGTGCAATATTCGGGATCATAGACTAACTGTAGACAATGTTCTTGCATCTCAACAATACTAATTGGTAATTCGGGATGACGTTTTCGGCATTCTTCAGCAAATTCGGCACCAATGAATCCGCCACCGATGATAACAAGATTTTTTGCTTTATCAAGTTCTTCAAGCATTAATTGATGAAACTCGGGATTTTTTTTAATGGCAAAGATGTTATGTTTTTCAATTCCTTTTAAGTTAGGAATAATGGGCAATGATCCGGTCGCAATAATTAAACGTTCATATGTCATTCCTTCTTTATGATTATCACTTGTAAAAATAATCTTAAATTCCGGATTGATTTTTGTGACGGTGGTTATTTGAATGTCCACTTTTGCGTTTTGCATCATCGTATCAACGGGCATAAGATTCTTCATTGGAGCTTTAACGGTTCCAAAAACATAAGGGATTCCACAAGGAATGGGAACATTTTTGACATCGCGGATTAAAAGAATACTTTTATCCGGGTAAAACTTCCGAGCAGTCAAAGCAGCAGTAATTCCGGCGGCACTGCCGCCAACAACAATTAAATCATAGTTTTGCATATTAATCCTTTCAAATATGAGTCGGTTGAATTTAGTCAGCATTGACTACCGATCATAGCATCAGTAAATAACAATAATGAGGTTAATACCTAACAATCACCGTGATGCTGATGCTCATTGCAGATAGACCCGTTTGATTTAAGTTCTCTAGTAATCCATTGATTGATTACGGAATCGACATTTCCGGAAGCCCCGGTAATAATCGCAATATGGTTTTCATTAAATAGATCGACAGCACCACTACCCATTCCCCCGGCAATGATTACATTGATGCCATGTTCAGAAAGAAAAGCAGGAAGGAATCCGGGACGGTGTCCGGGATTTACTAATTTTGTTTTATTGATTATTTGTTCGTTTTCAACATCATAGACGGTAAATGATTCACAATACCCAAAATGCTCACATACTTGGTCTTGAATCGTTGCAATAGCAATTTTCATTATTTATTCCTCCAATTTTCAATTTTTTCAGCAACCGGTATGAAATAATCATCGGGTGCCAGTTCAATTAAGCCATGATCACAAGAAGCGGCAAGACTGGAATCAACAGGCACTTTTGCTAAAACATCGAGATGATGCTTTGTGGCAATCTCTTCAATATGACTTGAACCAAAGAGATAATATGGCTCTTTGCATTTTGGGCAAACAACATAGGACATATTTTCCACGATTCCAACAATCGGAATATTCATGATTTCTGCCATTTTTACTGACTTGGAAACAATCATAGAAACAAGTTCCTGAGGCGAAGTAACAATGATGATTCCATTGACGGGGATTGATTGAAAGACAGTCAAAGGAACATCGCCGGTTCCCGGAGGCATATCGATGAACATATATTCAACTTCATCCCAAACAACGTCAGTCCAGAATTGTTGAACGGTTTTAGCGATTAACGGTCCGCGCCATACAACTGGATCGGTTTCATTCTCAATCAATAGATTAATTGACATCATTTTAATCTTAGTTTTGCTTAAGACGGGAAGGATACCGAAATCGCTTTGCATAGCCTTTTCCCGAATGCCAAACATTTTGGGAATTGATGGACCGGTGAGGTCGGCATCAAGAATCGCGGTTTTATACCCAAGACGTTGCATCGTAACCGCAAGTAAAGCGGTTACCATTGATTTGCCGACGCCGCCCTTGCCACTGATAACGGCAATGGTTTTTTTGACATGGCTCAGCTCGTTTAAATGAATTCGAAAATCAGTTTTTTCTTCCTCGCATTTTTCTTCACATGAATCGCAATTATGATCACAATCTTGGAGTTTTGGTTCTTGAGATGATTCATTAGTAGAAGCATTAGTTTTG
>JAQWBC010000050.1 GCA_028707415.1 Candidatus Izemoplasmatales bacterium | reverse complement strand
AGTTCAATCGGTGTTTTTCTGCCAAACATATCAACTAAAATCTTGACAGTACCTTTCTCGTCATTAATACTTTCTATCGTTCCGATGCGTCCAATCAAGGCTCCAGAAGCAACTTTAACACTTTGGCCGACTTGAGCATTGAGTTTTTGAACTTGTAAAAGGCCACACTTCTTAAGAATTGGATTAATCTCTTCAGCAAGCAAAGGAATTGGTTTGGTTCCACCACCGGAACTTCCGAGAAAACCGGTAACCCCCGGTGTGTTACGCACAACAAACCAAGAATCATCGGTAACAATCATCTCGATAAAAACGTATCCAGGAAACATTTTCACCATTTTTTCTTTGATTGACCCATCGGCTTTCTTCTCGGTTTTTAATTCCTCGGGAATCATAACCTGGAAGATTAAGTTTTCCATCTGCATTGTTTCAATTCGCCGAGACAGATTATCCTTAACCGAATTTTCAAATCCGGAATAAGTTTGAACGATGTACCATAAACGTTTGTTTTCTATCATGATATCGATCAACTTTCTACTTAATTATCCATTGAAAAAGTGGGTCAAGAGCGAATCCATATAAGATGAAAACAAACATTAAAAACAATAAAAAGCCGAAGACTCGAATTGCATTCTTGCTTAACTCTTTCGCGGTTGGCCATGTCACCTTTTTGAGTTCCGAAAAACTCGGTTTGAAGAAGGGTATTGCCAAATACACGATGACTAAAGCTCCTACAAGAATTAAAAACGATCCGGTAAGAATCCGTTTAAGATCGGTGTTAAAAAACCAGTTGATGAATTCGTATGGAGAATTACCGATTGTTGTGGAATCTAAGGTAACAGTACCGAATTTTCCTAAAACAATATAAACGCCATATAACAATAAAACGGGTGCTAAGATGGCTAACAACCAGTTTTCAAATTTATATTCTTTCTTGAGAATTTCCATCACCCGAGAGTGTTTTTCTTCAGGGGTCATTGCTAATCTCGCTTCGCGGGCTTTTGCTTTGGCTTCGGCTTTCTTGGCTTTCATTTCGGCTTTGGCCGCTTTTACTGCTTCTTTATCTAATTTTTTCTTTTCGATATCAGCCATGATACCCTCCTACTTGCTTTCCTTGTGAATCGTATGCTTTTTACATTTCGGGCAATATTTACTTGCTTCATACCGACCGGTTCTCCCGGAGGCAATTTTAATTTCATAATTACGTGACAAACACTCTTGACAGATGAGGATTGCTTTATCTTTCACAGTTATCAACTCGCTTGCTTTATTAAATGTACCAAAAAAAGACTATTTTGTCAAGAAAATCATCATTGCAAATGCATTTTAATTTTTTGACGAATGCGGTCAATCGCATTATATACTTTTTTGATTGGCACGTTTTGTTCACGAGCAATTAGATCGACGGGTTTATCATTGATAAATTTTGCCACAAAGACAACGAGTTCCAGCTGGGACAGATGATCGATTGCTTGTTTGATATCCGTCTCCGTATATTGATTACTTTCAACTTCCTCGACGTGATAATCAATCAATACGGGAAATTTTTCCCGAACGAATTTGAAATAACGTTGTCGCGTCCGAATGATAGAAATAAAATGATGTTCTAAATTGGTTTCGAAAAATCGCATAAACGATTTTTTGCGGTCATCATCGTATTTAAGGACTGATTTATAAAGAACAATCATTCCTTCTTGAAAACAGTCGTCAAATTCGTCGCTCAGGTTAAATTTGGCAATCTTTTTCGCAACTAGATATTTGTATTTATCGAACATCAGTTCCAGTGCTTCTTCGTTGCCCTGTTTGATAAGATCGATAATCTCAAAATCATTGTAGTCGCGAAAGTTCATTTACTTCTATCTCGCTCTTTTCCGTAATACTTCAAAAATGATGATTCCGGCACTGACCGAGGCGTTAAGACTGTTGGTTTTTCCTACCATCGGAATTTTAACCGTATAATCTGCGTTTTCTTTGACTAATCGGCTAATACCTTTCCCTTCATTGCCAATGATTAAGCATAGCGGAGGATCGACAATGATTTCATCATACCGTTTTTGGGCATCAATGTCGGTTCCTACAATCCAGAATCCTAATTTCTTGAGTTTAGCAATCGTTTGATTAAGATTCGTTACTTCGATAATGTTGATGTGTTCGATGGCTCCTGAAGCTACTTTAGCGACGGTTCCCGTAATGCCAACACTACGATTTTTGGGAATGATGATACCGAACACACCCCCAGCTTCAGCGCTTCTAATAATGGCTCCGAAATTGTGTGGGTCTTCAATGCCATCCAGCATAATTAATATCGGGTTTGTGATTTTAGAATCACGGATTTTTATCTCTAGTTCCGCAAATGTTATTGTTCGATATTCTTCAATCTCCAAAACTATTCCTTGATGGTTACCGGAAAATCGCGAATCAAAAGTAAGTTTATCTAACATACATAAAGGAATTTGCTTTTTAATAATCAAATCACGTAAATCCTGATTGGTATTATTGATTACGAAAGCTTGAGTAACTGCTCGTTCGGTATTCAAAATTTCGCGACAAGGATTTTTTCCAAAAATATTGACACTCATATCATCACCACTTTTATTTTACCACATGTACTGTGATCTTTTTTTGAGAATAGTGGGATTTTTTGCGTTAAAAATCCCGCTTTTTATGCTAGTGTTTCTTCAATGATGTGAATACTTATCGTCACGATTTCATCCATGCGAGCGAGGGTTTTTTCTAAATATAAATAGCCAATCAAGGCTTCAAAACCGGTCGCCCTATGATACGTTCCTAGATCGGCATTTTTGGGTTTATGAGTCGATTCCGCATTTCTACCGCGTTTATATATTTCGATTTCCGCATCGGAAAGGCACTCCGATACCAGCCGATCAATAATGTTTGCCTCGCCGTTCGCTGAAGTGAATTTAATGGCCAATCGGTGGAGATCATTGACTTTTGTCAAACCCGTTTCCATCAAGTGCTCACGAACTTTTATTTCCCAAATTGCATCACCCAAATATGCGAGTGTCAATCCATTGTACATATTCATCTTATACCAAATTTTTATGTGCCAGTTCGTTGCGAAGAACATCAGCCAACTGAAAATCCTTAGCTTTTCGAGCGGCCTCCCAGCGAGCTAACAAGTCTTTATCATTCGCCGTCAAAGGCACTTGATCTATCGATAAACCCAATATCATTAGCATATAGTTCATAGCTTTCAGGATTTGATTCATGCGCTCATAGTCGGTTTTTTGCCGCATAAGGTTATTGATAATTTTCAATGCTTGGTTTACAGCTGTCAAGGCGTTGGCGGTATTGAAGTCGTTTTCCATGGATTCAGTAAACGCTGAAATAATCGCTGTTATATCCGGATCGGTAATCTCACAATTAATATGATAGACCGAATTATAATCTAAAGTGACAAATATTCCGATAACGCTTTTTTTCAATCGTTGCCATTCATTGACATAACTATCCAAAGAGTCTTGCGAATAAGCAATCGGGGCTCGATAATGTGTTGAGAGCAAAAACATCCGAAATGCCATCGGGTCAACCGATAAATCTTTGACCCAGACGACATTGCCTTCACTTTTACTCATTTTCTCGCCTTCAAGGTTAAGGCGACCGTTATGCATCCAAATATTTGCGCAACGATGCCCTTTGCAGGCCAAAGACTGAGCGATTTCATTTTCGTGATGAGGGAACATAATATCGATTCCACCACCATGGATGTCAATCTCTTCGCTGAAAATATCATCAATCATCGTAACGCATTCCGTATGCCAACCCGGCCTACCGACTGAAAATGGTGAATTCCAATGAACCCCTTCGACGGTTCTTTTCCACAACACAAAATCCAAAGGGTTTTTCTTTTTATCATTCACTTCAATTCGCGACCCAGATAATAAATCATCTAGTTTTCGATTGGATAATTTCCCGTATTCGGGAATTTTATCGACGCTAAAAAAGACATCGCCATCCACAATATAGGCAAAGCCTTTATTGACCATTTCCTGAATATAAGCAATAATCTGGGGCATATACTCCGTAACTCTGGGCTTGATATAATCGGTTTTAGATCCCAATTTTTCCACGTCAGCTAAAAAAGCAGCAATGAAGCGATTGCTTACATCAAGTTCAGAAACGCCTTCACTAATAGCTTTCTGTATAATCTTGTCATCAACATCTGTAAAATTAGAAACAAATTTTACCGTAAATCCGATGGCTTCAAAATATCTTCTTACAACATCGAAAAAAACTACCGGCCTGGCATTACCGATATGGATATAATTATAGACGGTCGGTCCACAGACATACATCGAAACTTGGCCTTCATGATAAGGAACGAAGGTCTCAAGCGAGTTTGTATAAGAATTGAATATTTTCACAAGTTTTCACTTCCTTTTACGTACAGTCAATTATATGAAATAATCGCTATTTTTTCAAGGGGTATCGCGATTATGCGGATAAAAAAAGAGCATCAGTTTTACCTGAATTGCTCTTTTCTACTGGTTAACTAGGTCGACTATTACAGTTTTACTATGTTAGCAGCTTGCGGGCCTCTAGCACCATTGGTAACGTCAAAACTTACTTTTTGACCGTTCTCAAGAGCTTTGTAGCCTTCGCCTTGGATTGCTGAGTAGTGAGCGAAAATATCTTTTCCATCTTCACCAGTGATAAATCCGTAGCCTTTTTCTGCATTAAACCATTTTACTGTTCCGTTCATGTGTTTCTCCTTTATTTATTTTTGATGCTGAATACATTATACAACTATCATTTTTAAAATGCAAGTTTTATTTCCCAAAATATGCGGATAGCCGTATAACGTTGTCGTTTAGCGATATTTATCACCATTTACTCGCTTGAGTTTTCGGTTTCTTCTATATTGTTTCCTTCCATCTGTTGGTCATCGTCCAATAGATCAACGTTTTTGATGCGACCGAATTTTGTAGTAATCTTCTCAACTCGAGTGTTAACATCAGAACTCTGCTTAGTGAGTTTTTGGATATTTTCGTTTAACCGTAACCAGTCGTTATTGAACTTTTCAAATTCTTTATTGAGTTGCATTAATTCACGATTGATTTCGGCGGTATATTTACTGCGTTCGTAATCTATTGATACAGCACGATATGAAGAGAGCAACGGAATTAACGTGGTTGGAGAAACAATCGTCACGTTTTTGGAGCGTGCATGTTCAACGATATTTTGTAGTCGGGAATGGAGAAGCGCTAAAATGCCATCAGAAGCAACAAACATTAAAGCATAATCAGCGGTGATTCCGGAAATGATGTATTTGGATGCAATTTCGTTAATATGTTTTTTGACATCGGCACCAAAGGTTTGAATTAGTTTGATTTCTTCCTCTTTGGCCAAGTCCTTATTATCAAAAAGCTTTGAGTATGCTGAAAAAGGAAATTTCGAATCAATTGCGATCATCCCATTCGGTTCTGGCATGAAAATAACCGCATCAGCACGAACTGATTCACTTTTTCCGCGAGCTTCTTTGATAGTGTATTGAATGTCATACAATTTCTTATTATCTCCAAAAACGCTGTACAGCAATTGATTAAGCTGATATTCGCCAAAAGAACCACGGCTTTGATTGTTTTTAAGAATTTGCTGCAAGCCAATCATCTCATTGGATAGTTCTTGAATATTCTTTTGGGCGTCGTCGATTACTTTTACCCGCTCCGCAATCTGCAAGAAAGTTTGATTCGTTTCGGTAAAACCCTTACTAAGACGATCTTCAACCTTTTCATTGATCAAACCCATACGCTTATCGATGGTTTCATTCAATCCTTGAAAGCTTTCATTGAGTCGCAAAGTAATTTTCTCCTTGAATGCTCCCAGTTCTGAATTAACCGCAATCCGAAAATCGGTGATGTTTTCTGCGGATTTTTGATTATTATCGCTCAATTTCTGATTGACTTGATCGTTAAATTTCATAATGGCATCGAAAATTGATTGTGAAACCGTCGTTTTCATGTTTCCGAGTTGATTGGAAATTTCTGCGTTTAAACGCTTAATTTCTTCGCCACCATTACCTAATGAAGCTTTCTTTGAGAAGATGATGTATAAAATGCCAGTTAAAACGAGAACGATTAAGATGATAATAATAACAAACATCAAGTCGGGATCCATATATACCTCCAAAGATTCTAGAATAAAGGACTAAATAAATTAAATAAACCCTGAATGAAACGTCTGAAGAACCCGCGTTTTTTCCACACTTCAGCATTTATTTCATTTGATTTTGTCAAATCATCTGCGAATGATTTTACCAAGACATCCACCGCGGGATTACTGAATATACTGGTAACTTCAAAATTCAAGTGAAAACTCCGGGGGTCAAAATTAACAGACCCGACCGAGGCGATAACATCATCAACGATTAATATTTTCGAATGAACAAAGTGATCTTTTAGTTCAAATATTTTGATGCCGTAGGATAACAACTGTTCATAAAAAGATCTTGTTGCGAATCCAACGGTCACATAATCACTTTTCCCGGGGACTAAAAAAGTGACTTCTACATTACTTCTGGCTGCGATTTTCAAAGCCGACATCATTTCTGGCTCAATAATTAGATAGGGAGTAACAATTTTTATCGACTTTTTGGCCGTTACAATCATTTTAAGATAAACATCTTTAATCATGTCGATTTCAAAATCTGGCCCTGATTCGATGACGGAAAACAACCCAGGAAATAATTCAATTGATTTATCAAGTGGTTTCTCCAAAACGTTTGCAGTAATATAATACCAATCCTTGATGAAAACGTTTTGAATGCTAGTCACGCCATTTCCTCGAATTAAAACATGTGTATCGCGCCAAAATCCGAATTTTACGGAATCATGGTTGTACTCATCAGCTAAATTCATACCCCCAACAAAA
>JAQWBC010000049.1 GCA_028707415.1 Candidatus Izemoplasmatales bacterium | reverse complement strand
TAATCTTTTTGCTTCTAATCACTACTATACAAATTGTTATGTATATATTACTTTTACTCCTGCGATTGATCAAATCAGTACCGGTTTTATCGGTCTTTCCACGGTTCAATTTAATGGAGGTTCAGCATATAATGTAACTGATCAATCCACAGCAGTTGCTCTTGGAGATGTCAACCCGGCCGGATCAATAACCTTTAATTTTTCAGACACGAAGGGTGTTTTGACAACTGGACAAGATTTATCTGCTTATGTCGTTGTTAAATACGCAGATGGATCAATTGTTGACCCAGAATATTATACATTGACGCCAACGCTTGTGACGATTACATCCGGTACTGGAACAGGTTCAGTCACTATCTCCTTCTCGGCATCCACGCGCGGTGGCAACTATTATATGTACTATCGTTACTTTTCCTCAAGCACGGAAAAAAACGTCGTTTTTGATAAAACGATGTCTTCTGGAGCTGTTGTCACGGATATTGACCATTATTCCATCGATGATTCACTTTCCATAAATGGCACCTCCATCACATCGTCAATTAATCTTGGCTATGAAATTGCGATTGAAGCCGCTCCATACTATTACTATACGGGAACGGTCGGTTTAAGCAACATTGTTAATCTTCCGCAAACAATTACTTATGTTTTTGTTGATAGTACGGTTGATTACTGGACATATAATTCTGTCAATTATATCTTAAGCGGAGGAAATCTCGTTGAGCAAAACATACCGGCAAACATTGCCATTACCGATGCCAATTTGTTCGATACTCGAGTGTTAGCTTTAGGCGCCACTCTTGCTTTAGGTAATTATTCTACGGTTGTCGATTCTGAAATTGACACCTATTTAGATAATGAAACATTCACAATCATTTTTGGATCAAATTATGTCAATTCGCTAACAATGTCGCCATTTGCATCCATTCAAGGTGTTTATCTCAATGGCATTTCCTATATCAACGGTTATAAAGTATATGATATCCGTTATGTAATTGCTGGAGAAGATGGGGCAACCTTAAGTTATACCCATACGATTACAGAGCGGGCAATCGATCTGACATCGGTATTGAAAGACGGCAACGAAGTCGGGCTATCTGAAGTTGATGCCGCTCGAGAAGCAGAAGCAACTGTATTTACGATTGATTTGGGTTTAGATACTAGTCTCAATTTATATCGAATCGCTGAATCTGGATCGTTAGCATATTTTCAAATATTCGCAACCTTAGATGCTGTTTCCATTAATCCTTTAGAACATGGAATTTCGTTTTCGGTGGATAACGAAACTTTAAATGAACATAATAAAAATTTGTATTTGACGATGTCATATGCTGCTGAACCTGGCGAATATATCTTTTCTTTCATTCTTTATCGTGACGATACCGAATCGAATTACGTAACTTTAGCAACAACCTTGACAATCACAAAGAATGAAGGAGAAAGTTCCCATCTGACCGATATTAAGTTTTCGGAGTTGGCCAATGAAACCTCATATCCGGATATTTTTATTACTGACGAGTATGGTATTCCCCTTACAGAACTTCTCTTCTATTACTCCGGTACCGTTTCATTAAGCGATATCGTCAATTTAGCCGCGAATATTACATACACATATCATGACGCCTCCACAGATTATTGGACAAATGATTCAGTTAATTATATCTTAAGTGGTGGCAATCTTGTCGAGCAAAATACACCAGCAAATATTGCCATTACTGATGCTTTTCTCTATGACACTTCGTCACAAGCTTTGGCGGTTGTAAAAAGCCCGCAGGTCTATTTTGCCGGTATCGATTATGATGGAGCTGATGCCATTATTTCTTATCATTACCAAATCGATGGAAAAGTTTCAAACGTTCCCTTAAACGTCTATGCTCCCTTTATGACAGATTATTTGCCCTATGGCGCAACGATTGCAAGGTATTATTATAATGTCTACCTTTATTATTATGCTGGCAGTGTTGGGTTAAGCAACATTATTAACCTTAACAACACCATTACTTACGTCTATCATGATGATACCATCGATTACTGGACCTACAACGAAGTAAATTATATTTTGAGTGGTGGAAACCTTGTGGAACAAAATACCCCTGCCAATATCGCCATTGAAGACGTTGATTTGTATGATACTTTAGTTGATGCTCAAGCTGATGCTTGGACATGGACAGACCCCATCGGTACCGATGCGACCGATGAAGAAAAAGAAACATTAACGACAGATTTCACAATTGATCCTGAAACCGGTCAAGAAACTGGCGAAGATGTTGTTATCCAATATCGAGTCGTTTCTGAAAATGGAACAAAAACAACTTATTATTTTATTACTGTTACCGATGTTACATATAATGTTACTTTAACCTTTGGCATCTATTACTGTACCGGACCCGGTGATGATACTTGCACACTGGCATCAGATAGTGTTGATTTTGCAAATCAATTAGTTATGATTACTGTTCGAAACTATAACACAAATGGCGACGAATTAGCGACCGATATCCCTCTGGATCCTACATATTATCCTGACTTTAGCTTAATTGAAGGATTAAATAACCAGATGACCCAATTCTACCTGACTTATTCGGGATATTATCAATATAGCTTCGGCCGAAACATCAGTGGCTTTTACGTTATGAGCCTCGATTTGCCTCAAGATCAATATATGAATGACCTTTATGATTATACGATAAAAATCAGTGACTATACTTTATTAAATGCTTCAGATTATGTGGAAGGTTTGGAAGGAAAATACTTCTTTATCGAAGGCAGCACCAAAAACCGAACCCGCAAATTTAACGTTTATATCCGCGAAATTGTAACGCCGGCAACGGACTCCCCTTGGGGATTATATGAATTTTTCCGTTCTTGGTGGGATACTTTAGAAGAATAACGACGAGGAAATTTGGTGAGAATATTGAAAAAAAGCATAAAGAAAAATAATCAACATGGTTTATCGAAGCGAATTGTCGGAATGACAATTCTTTTCGATGCTTTTTTCCTGATTATTATCATGGCGGTCTTGGCATTTGTTTATGTTGACACCATCAATACAGAGCGGGAAAACAATGCGGTGTTGGTATCGACGAATGCTGCTGCAGCCATGCAATCATTCATTGATGAAACTCGTCAAAAAGTGGAAACATTAGCACAAAACACCAACATTAAAGCATATATTGGCTATTTGAATACTGACCCCGATATGGCAGCAATCCCCGCGAAAACAGACAGTAATTATGCCATGTATTCCCGTTTTATAGCAACCTTCAATGCCGTCTGGAGCACCAGCCCCGATGGTGTTTATGATTTTGTTTTTATTGCTTCAGAAACAACTTGTGCCGATAGTGGTGATGGTTGTTTTGTGGGAGTAAATGAAGAGGTTATTACTTCACTGGATAATGCGGAATGGATCATTACCGAGAGACTTTGGTATATCGATGCTCAGAGCGATACAAGTGCCGTCACGGTTTCTGATCCGTATATTGATGCGGTTTCTCTTGAATACACGATTACTTTCACCGCAAAAATCCTTGATGATGGGGATACGATTGGATATATCGGTATTGATGTCAACTTACCATCGTTTACCTATATCTTAGAAAATTATGAACGTTATTCGGGCGAAAGTGACAAGCAAATGGTCATTTTTCAGACAGATGATAACGATGATTCGACAGTTTTATTTTATTCCGATCCATTATACACCGAATATAAAATGCTTTCCGGCCCTGACATCGCTGCCCAAGATTTAAGTATTGGTTACGCAGAGAATGGTTTAGCGCTTGTCATTAATAATTACACAAGTGATGGTAGCATTTTTGAAACCAGCATCTTCGGTGATCCATATTTTGTTGTTTATCCCCAATTGACCGATATTGGCTGGCGGATTGCCGTTTTGGTGGATCGCCCCGCAACAATGGCTGTGGAAATTATGTTTGCCATCTTGCTGGGATTGGTTGTCATCCTCATGCTTTTAATATCGCTGATTTTAGGAAAACGCATTACCATGACATTATCACCAATCAATGATATTCTCGATTCGATTGATCAAATCAAAAAAGGTAATTTTGACATTTCGGTTAAAGTCCAAGAAAATAACGAGCTGAAAAACGTTGCGGATGCTATCAACATTATGTCCAAAGAGATCGGTTCGCAGATGGATCTCGTATATAAAAGCTTTTTATATGACAGTATTACCGGCTTAAAGAATCGAAGAGCCTGTCATCAAGATATCGAAGAAAAGGTCCTCATCGGCAAAGAAAAAGCCGCAATCTGTTTGATTGATGTCGACAATCTAAAAAACATCAATGTTACTAAAGGCCAATCGGTCGGCGATGAATTATTACAAGAATTTGCTCATCAATTGACTTTAACGGTTGCAGCTCCGGATTTTGTTTTTAGCAACGGTGGTAACGAATTTATTTTCATTATGCCAAAAGTCAAAACTCTTGATGTTGTCGAACGGGAACTGTTAAAAATCTTTGAGCGGTTCCGTGAACCAGTTGCGATTAAAAATATAAAAGTCGAAGTCAAATGTAACATCGGGGTTGCGATTTATCCCTACGACGGCAAATCGATGGATGATTTAATCAAAAAATGTGATACGGCATTGTTTAAAGCCAAACAAGCTGGTAATGGTGTGTTTGTCTTTTATAATGATCAGATTACGCGCGAAGTAAATTACAAAGCTCAAATCAATGAACAATTAGCCGAAGCGATTCAAAAAGAAGAACTCTTCTTAAAATACCAGCCTTTAATTGATAATAAGAATGAAATTTATGGGTTTGAAGCTTTGGCTCGCTGGAACTCTCCAACCCTTGGAGAAATTGGGCCACAGGTATTTATTTCAAATGCGGAAGAATCGCACTTGATTATCCCGATTGGTACCTGGATTCTTCGCGAAGCGTGTGTCTCACAAGTTGAACTATTTAAACACTTCAATCGTCAATTTGTCATGTCGGTCAATGTCAGTCCAGTCCAAATCCTTCAAAAGGACTTCATCGATATCTTGAGAAAAGTTATTTTAGAAACCGACATCGATCCTCACTATTTGGTGTTGGAAATTACCGAAGGAATCTTGATTGACTCAACTATATATTTGGAGGAAACAATCAATTTTATTCATGAAATTGGAGCGAGAATTGCCTTGGATGATTTTGGAACCGGGTATGCTTCCTTAACGTATTTAAGAAAACTACCATTTGACAACCTTAAGATTGACAAATCTTTCGTTGATGGTATCTTCTCAAGCAAAAAAGATCATAGCATCATCGGTACCATTGTTCAATTGGTTCATAATTTAAATATGATTGTCATCGCCGAGGGTGTCGAAACCCGAAAGCAATATGAGTTCTTAAAACAGATCACCACGGATGTGTTCCAAGGGTTTTTGTTTTCTAAAGCCTTAAATTTAGAAGAGACGATCAAATATGTTGATCAATTTTATAAAGTAAACAAAACAAAACGAATTGACGTTTTTGCAAATAAAGATTATACTGAATAAAAAGGAGAATCGCCATGAACCGAAATATACCATTATTCTTAACTACATATGGGTCGGACGCTTTAGAAATCGTTGTTGCGGTTATAATTATTGTGGTCACAATAGTGGTGATTTTTTTCCTTGGACGCGACGTTATTAAAGACATTAAAGCGGATATCGAAGACCGTCGTTATCTTCGCGAGCAGAAAAAAGCCGAAGAAAATAGCAATGAAACCGATAAATCGGGCTTGGTTGCGGAACGGAAGGTTGTTAGCCGACGCAGCAAAGATTTAATGGCTTTAATTGATCAAGATATCTACCGTTCTAAAGAAGGCGATATCAGCGTCCTCTTTTACATGAATCTCGACAATTTCCGAGCCGTAAGTGAACGCTTTGGCGCCGCAAAAGCGGCCAAGGTCATTGAAGAGATAGCAGCAAAGATAAAAAAAGTCGGCGACACCAAAAAAGCTATTTCCGGAACTCAGGAGAGCGATATTCTAATTTATTATCTATCCGGTTCGGTTGATAATGAGGTTATTGAGAAATATGCCAACGATTTATTATCGGCGGTTAGTTCACCGTTAAAGACCATTGAGGAGCAAGTTACAACTTCAATCGGTATCGCTATCTACCCGTTTGATGGCATCACGATTCAACAGTTAATCAAGAATGCGGAAATAGCTCTCTATGTGGCAAAAAAACAAGGTAAAAATCAATTTGCCTTATATTCCAGCGAATTAATTGAAAAAGAGCAATTTAATATCAACTATTATCACGAAATTAAAAAATCAATTTCCAATGACGAGTTTCTGCTATATTATCAGCCAATTGTCGATATCAAAACCGGAAAACTGATTGGGTTGGAATCGTTATTACGATGGAACCATCCCACAATGGGAATTCTGTCTCCGGGGAAATTTCTAAATGTAATGGATTTAACTGGTGATATTACCTGGTTTGGCACTTGGGGATTCGAGAAAATCGTCCAACAGTATGTCGCTTGGAAGAAAAACTATCGCTTGAAGGATATGTTCATCTCTACTAATCTATCTCCGAAACAACTGATGACAGAGAATTTGGCTAAAGCCTTCTTTGACATCGTCAAGAAATATCATTTTGATTCTGAGTCGTTCTGCTTGGAAATTATTGATTACTATACGGTTATTAAGAATCAAACAGCTGTTAACAATTTATCGGAATTTCGGCGATATGGTTTCCGAGTTGCAATCGATGATCTTGGCGATCAATTTGAACTCGCTACGGATATTGAACGGGTTCATGGCAATATCATTAAGATTTGCCGCGAAGACGTGATGAAAATTGTCAATGATTTCGATGAAGCATCCAAAATCGATCGGGTTATCTCAGCTGCGCTTAAAATGCAAAAAGTTGTTATCGCTGAAGGCATTGAAGATGAGACAATGATTCAATTGATGAACTCAAAAGGCGTTCGCTTTTTGCAAGGATATTACTTT
>JAQWBC010000048.1 GCA_028707415.1 Candidatus Izemoplasmatales bacterium | reverse complement strand
ACAGCTTGAGTCATGACATCATATGTATTTTCAATCCAACGGTCATATGCTCCTTGTGATAATTGACCGGCCTCTAAAAGATCGTCTTTTTCGTTTTTGAGGGTTTCATTTTGGAATCCCCATTTGATCATATATCCAGTCCATTCCAGTTGCCATGTGGTATATTCTGTTAAAGTAATATCGCCTTTGTCATATTTTACCTTCATGGCCGTTTCGTCTTCATAATTCATAATTGCGCCCTGCATGACTTCTTTTTCGTAGGCATAATCAGCGTAATCATCAACAATTTGAGTTTCGTTAATTTTTACGGTTTGATAGTTGTCCGCGAATGACAAAGCGACGAAAGCAAATGCCGCCAAAACTGTGCCAACGACAATATATGGCGTTCGGCGCCCATATTTGGAATTAGTCTTGTCTGATAATCCTCCAAACAATGGCAACATGACTAGCGCCAATACGTTATCAAGCGCCATGACGACGCCTGACCAAGTCTGGTTGAGTCCGAATTTATCAATCAAAATCTTGGTAATGACTGAGTCATAAGTTTGCCAAAACATACAAATGGCAAAAAAGGCTAATCCGACAAAAAACGTTTTTTTGTAGTCTAATTTCATACCTGTTTCTCCTTATTGTTTAATGAATTGGATTGGATGCATCTATTATGATGCAACAAACATATTATAGCACAAGCATGTATATTCGTTATTGAAAGTTTGAAAAAGAAAACGCCCGAAGGCGTTATTTGTGATGAATGCGCCCCGCGATGTATCGCAAAGCTAATTCGTTGTATTTATCGGCAAAGAAAATCAAATCAGTTTTCTCTTCCATTCCGGATCGAATCTGCATTTTTAATAGTTTGTCGGTAGAAAAAATGGTCACAAGTCCAACAATCACTAGCAGCGCCGCTCCTCCGTATACATAATAAGTATAAGTTGCAAGAACCGGAAAATAAGCCACTGCGGTTCCGGAGTAATTGGCGTATGCTAGGAAAGCGCCAACGACAAACAGTAAGAACCCAAAAATTCTCAATAATAATGGGCGACTCTGAAATTCATAAAAATACTCAAAACGATGAATGGAATTCAAATCGATTTCATTCATGATTTGGCGTTTGACTTTACGCCCTTTTACCAATTCACGCCCAAAAGTGTAGATGATTAACCGTTTATCCGTTACTAAGATCGAACAAATCTTGTTTTTTACTTTGAGGTTTTTAAATTCCTTTTGAATCACTTCGCCTCGGTTTAAAGTAACATTGCGAGTAATTTTGTTTTTCACGGGATCATCCCCTTGTCACACATCTCACTGTACTGTTATTTTACCTTATCTGTTTCTCATTTTCAACAATCAATGCATAAATATCCGGTAAATCTCGTGATTATCCTGCATTTACTTGTTTTTGTCGATTGAATGAAATAGTTTTGTTGCTTCAGCGAATAAGAAGGGGACAAACCCTAATCCAGCTGCAATCGCCAATTCTCCAAGAGTTAATGCTTCAAGACCAAAAATATTAGCGAATGGCGGAATATATACAAGTAACAAAACCAATAAAAGCGAGAACATAACGGCGTAATTGATGTACTTGTTAGCAAAAGGTTTCATTTGGAATAGATATTTTGTCTCCGAACGCGCGGAATAAGTCCGAATCAATTCTCCAAAAACAACTGTTAAAAAGATCATTGTTCTTGCCTGGGTAACTGATGCTCCACTAATGGAGATTCCAATCAAGAAACTTGCTAACGCCGCTACCGCCAATCCAATACCTTGAATAAAAATCTTGATAAGTGTCTGCTTATTTAATAGCTGTTCTTTTGATCCCCGTGGTTTTTGGCTCATGATGCCTTCCTCTTGTTTCTCCATTCCCAAAGCAAAGGCCGGGAATGAATCTGTCATCAAATTAATCCACAGTAAATGGATTGCCAGCAGTGGAATCACGTAATGAAAAGTCGATGAAAAAACCATCGCAATCAAAATAATAAGTATTTCCCCAATGTTGCAGGAAACTAAATAGATGGTAAATTTGCGAATATTGCTATAAATGACTCGGCCTTCTTCAACAGCAGATACAATCGAGGCAAAATTGTCATCTGTCAGAATCATGTTACTGGCCTCTTTAGATACTTCCGTTCCCGTGATTCCCATCGCGACGCCGATATCAGCTTGCTTTAATGCGGGCGAATCATTAACTCCATCGCCAGTCATCGCCACGATTTCACCGTGTTTTTGCAATATATTGACAATCTTAATCTTATCTTTTGGCGTGCTTCGAGCAAACACATCGCAATTCATGATAGCTTCTTCATACTCTTCATCTGTCATCTTTTCCGTGTCTTCGCCGGATAAAGCCAAATGACCGGGCTTCAAAATCCCGAGATCGGAAGCGATGGCTTTGGCCGTTGTTAAGTGGTCGCCGGTAATCATCATTACGCGAATGCCCGCTTGATGGCACAGTTTTATGGCTTCCGCGGCTTCTTCTCTGGGCGGATCAATCATTGCCGTTAAACCAACGAAAATTAAATTATTCTCCAAATCTTTACTCATGGGCTCGCAAGTTGTTTGATAAGCATATCCCAAAACTCGATAAGCTTGTTGCGAAAAAGCTTCGTTTTGTGATAATATCATTTTTTTGTCAGTGTTAGTAATTTCGCGAACAACACCTTTAAAACTAATGTACGCGCACCGTTTGATAAGTTGATCACAAGCTCCCTTGGTTAATACATAATTCTGATCATCAATGATATTAATTGAAGTCATCATTTTTCGATCAGAATCAAATGAATACTCATTAAGCTGAGGGTATTTTTCCTTTGCGGTATCATGATCAAATCCAGCTTTAGCTGCCAATATTAACAAGGCGCCTTCAGTCGGATCGCCGATAACCTTTTCTGTTCCTTCGAGTTTCGAATCATTGCATAACAAACAAATTTTCATCATAATATCAAGATTATTTGTGATTGAAGCCGGGGCATCGTTATAAATGATGCTTCCTGCAGTATCATATCCAACACCCGTTACGGTATATTCACATTCAAGATCAAAAACCCTTTGGACCGTCATTTTGTTTTGGGTGAGAGTGCCGGTTTTGTCCGAACAGATGACTGTAGCTTGTCCCAACGTTTCCACCGTCGATAGATTTTTAATGATGGCATTCCGTTTAACCATCCGCTGCATACCTAAAGCTAACACAACCGTGATAACCGCGGTCAACCCTTCAGGGATTGCCGCAACCGCTAAAGCAATTGCGGTCAAGAAGATTTCAAAAATGTTGTTATGTTCTAAATCCATGATTCCGAGAACGAAGACAACAACCGAAACCGCGATACAAATAACGCCAAGAATTTTTGCGAATTGATCAATGGTTTTTTGTAAAGGTGTTTTCCCTTCTTCAACCGTATCTAGCATTGTCGCAATCTTGCCAATTTCCGTTTGCATTCCAATGTCAGTTACAACACCGGTAGCCTTTCCCGAAGAAACCAGGGTTGACATATATGTCATGTTTTGGCGTTCCGCTAGTGGTTTCGTTTCTTCATAAGTCTGTTTTGCATATTTTTCAACCGGCTGTGATTCCCCGGTTAAAGCTGCCTCATCAGTTTGAAAGTTTGTGCTTTCAATCAGTCTAACATCGGCTGGAATAAAATCTCCAACTTCTAAAAAAACAATGTCCCCACGTACCAATTCCGGTGAAGCAATTTCACAAGTCTTTCCGTTGCGCAACACTTTTGCGTGTGGCGAACTCATTTTTTTTAATGCCGCTAGAGCGTTATTAGCTTTTTGTTCTTGGGTTACGCCTAAAATAGCATTCAAAATTACAACGGTAAAAATGATAATTCCATCTAATAATCCTTCGTTTGTCAAAATCCCGGTGACAACTGATATCCCCGCCGCAATTAACAGAATAATTACCAAAAAATCTTTGAATTGTTCTAAAAACATTCTAAAAAGGGTTTTCTTCTTTTTTTCCGCTAGTTCGTTTTTGCCATCAGCCAGCTGACGTTTGATTACTTCTTCATTTGTCAATCCAGTCTTTGCATTTGTATCCAATTGTTGAAGCAAACTCTTTGCCTCGATTTGATATGCTTCCATCTTTATACCCTTTCTTGCATGTAATTTAAAAAAGACTCATGCACTGTCCTTGTGCATAAGTCTTGCTGTTTAAAATTAAACCAGACCGATTGGCGGCCATGATGTTGATTTAATTACGCGGGGCGTCAGCTACTCCCTTATGTCGTGAATATGATACAAAATTATGAGTTAATTGTCAATCGATTTTCCAACCTTAAGTATCAATATTGGCTTTGTTTATCTCTCTTTTTTTTGCATATCTTTCTATAATGGTTTCAAAAGCAATCGCAATCAGAATTAAAATCGCTGTCCATGCGAACACATAATCATAATTCAAATTGATTTTTTCTAAATATAACCGATTACCAATAGAAATTTGCGTTTGAGAAAGATACTCTGCCATAATCAATACTTTTATTCCCAATCCAGCCGACTGAAGAAAAGCCGTTTTAATACTTTCTTTTATCAACGGCAAATAACAATATCTTAATCCAGTAAAGAAATGATTATCTTCCAGACGATAAACATCAACTAATTCCTGATCAATATTTTTGATGCCATCGGATATTGCTTGGTAGATAAGCGGGAAAATCATCAGAAAAGTTATAATATACGGGGTTTTACTGAACCCAAAAACAATCAAAAGAATCACAACAATAGAAATTACTGGTACCGTCCGTAAAATGGAAACGATTGGTTTCATAAAATGACCAAAATCCGGCTTTAATCCAGCAATCATGCCTAAAACCAAGCCTAAGATTAAAGCGATTGCCATCGCTAATATCAATCTTAATAACGTTGCCCCGATTGCTAATAAATTTTCTGAACCAGTAATAATATCCCAAATCGCCTCTACGACAGCTATCGGACCCGGCAGTAATAAGGTGTTCCCAACTACCATGGAGGCAATCATCCAAATTAGAAACGCGAAAAACAAAGAGGAAACGGTCAAAAGCGGTTTTTTCATATTATTTTTCCTTTATGGTTTAAAATAGAAATCATCATCAGGCAACTTATTGCCGATAAGATTGCCATTGTATTGCAAAATCATCGTGAAATACGCTTCCAAAGCTGTTTTTGAATTCAATGCCGAAACATAATTCAAGTGGCTGTTAGGAATCGCCGATAGCAACACTTCTTTAGTGAAACCATAACCAAAATTAACTGCTAAATCAGCTGCTTCACCCAAATTGGCGTTGACAGTAACAACCGATAAGGAAAGCGCTGATAAAAATGTTTGTACAACTGCTTTATCAAGCGATGTCTTCACAAATACGCCGGCTTGTGGATACGAATCGGCACCCGTAAGTTCTTCATATTCGTTCTGAAGATCAATAATCTGTAGTCCTTCAACTCGAGAAGCTAAAACCGATAACGATGGTTCTGCAATCAAAATGATTAAAGAATTATCCGCAATGAACCTTGATAAAGTATCGGCGGTTGAGTCGGCATATGGCTCCGCAAAGATGACTTCAATATCGTTTTCTGCTAATATATATTGAAGAATAATATCAGATGTTTGATTTTTACCGAAAGCTAAAATCGTTTTATCCGTTAATGATTCTAAATCAAAAACGGTTTGTCCTTTAGCAACCAGGTAATAATTTCCCCAAGTAACCGTTCCGGCAAATTGATACTCCGTCCCGCTGTTATATAGTTTAGCACCTAGATTAGTCGGAGCGAAAATAACATCATGACTTCCCGATGCAAAAGCCGCAAGCAAAGGATCCGAGCCGTTGATAACATCCACGGTATAATGCTCCGAATCTTCTTGAACATATAACTGCGATAATGCTGGTGATCCAGCCGGGGTCATAATTGTTAATACGGATGTCTCGTTTTGACATCCGAAAAGTATTGTGATAATTAAAAACGTTAATATAACAATCAATGTTTTTTTCATCAAGGTATCCTTCCTTTGCTTTTTATTATACAATGGAATATAATAATAATATGTAACATATGTTACACAAAGGAGATAATATGAATTCGGATATTGTCAATAATCTTTTGCTTTTTGCATCAAATAAACAAACCTATCAAGAAAACGAAATTCTGTTTTTAGAAGATGATGCCTGTCATCAAATAGCATACGTTATCAGCGGAGAGATAATCATTCGCTCCGTGACCCGTGATGGTAATGAATTTGTTATCCAAGTTGTCGGAGTAGGTCAATTTTTTGGCGATGTCTTATTACTGGCTGAAACTAACGTTTATCTCGGCAATGTAATTGCCAGAAAAGCGGCCACTGTTGCCTTTTTTGAAACTGATCAATTTATTAAAATGCTCCAGTCCAGCAACGAAATTCTCATCTATTACTTAAAACATTTGGCTGATAAAACATTTCGTCTTAAGCAAGACCTAAAATTGCTGGGACTACCAACGCTCCGCGACCGGTTGCTTTTTTATTTCGATTCCGAATCGAAAAAACAAAACCAGAAAACTATTGTTGTACCAATTACTCGCGAGGATTTAGCAACTTTTCTTAATGTCCGTCGCCCCTCTTTGTCAAGAGAATTATCCCGAATGCAAAAAGCAAGATTGATCACCGTTAATCGACGTTTCATTACTTTGATATAATGAGAAAAGGTTTTCCCAAGCATCGGGAAAACCTTTTAGTTTATTTAGAATAAGAATCTCGTTTTGAATACGTTGTGTGTAACAATTCATGGGCAATATGTGAGTTTGGCTGTCCTAAGAAATCAGCGTATATAGCTTTGATTGCTTCGCTTTCATGCGATTTACGGAATGGTGTATTAGCATCAATGTTATATAATACTTTAGCACGAAGCGCCCGAACATCGACTTTCTCTTGAGTGTAAGCATTTACTATCGGCTGTCCACCGCCATTGACGCATCCGCCTGTACATCCCATAAATTCGACGAAATGATATTGTTTTTCACCTTTTTTCAATATTTCCAAGAAGGTTTTTATTGCCCTTCCACCGTGAACGACGGCGACATTGACATCAATACCTGCGACTTTATAAGTAGCTTCTTT
>JAQWBC010000047.1 GCA_028707415.1 Candidatus Izemoplasmatales bacterium | reverse complement strand
ACTTGTTGGATGCCACCAATATTGATCATTAAATTGATAAGATCTCCACCGCTTTGCAAGGCTCGATTTAAGACGTCATATTTTCTTTGTTCGCGGATGATTAAAGCAAACTGAATGCCGGTAATTCGAAAAATACTGTTAATGTCTTTAGCAAAATGAAATCGCATTTTCTTAATATATTCTGCAATCATTAAATTACCCACATCTCGACCAAAACGAGAGTTAATATCCGGAATGTTAGTCAATTGGATCATTATCAAATAAAATGATTCCGGCTCTTTGGTGATTTGAGATAAATATTGGAAAAGTTGTTGCTCGGTTGGTAGTGAGTCAATTTCATGAATCAACGTTTCCGGAAACAACTTCATATCGACGCCTTTGATGGTTGATAAAATCTGCATCTTCTTTTCAAAATCAAAGATCTTTCCTCGCTCTTCAACCCAAACATATGTTCCTTCCCGTTTAATGCGATACTTGATATCAAATGTCGGTGTTTTTCGGGTCGCCTTTTTAATTGTTGACACATATTGGTTTTGATCGTCGGGATGAATTAACTCGGCGTATTCGTCTAAAGTCAGATCATTCTTGGTTATTCCCGTAAACTTGCTAAATTGCTCGCTGGCAAAAAAGCCATCAAGATTATCGTTGTAAAAAAGCATCCCTTCATTTAAAAGCTCAATTGTGGAAATATATCGCAACCGCAATAATTCGGATGTGGATTTGAGTTCATCAAGCTCTTTCTCCATTTCAAAAAAATCATAATCTGTCAAGTTTTGAGTAATTTTAATTTTTGATTTAAAGTTGACGGCTAAAATAACTACAATCATGAACAAATAATAACCATACCATTCCAAACTTGTTGCGAGGGGAATATATGTTTCCACGATTGGTGAAAACAACCGTAAAAACGCGTAGACGGCGCCGGTGAATAGAATTAAAATCAGTTTCCAAATCCGAAACTTGTGATACAAAATTGCACTCATCAAAACGAGCAAAACACTCATTCCTAAAGCGATATAAATCATGATATCGTTCATATAACCGCCTCCTTTTCCAATAGCGCTTCTTTACTTTTTTATGTTAGCAGTGATGTATAAGACCGGGTAATAATATGTGAGGAAAAGTCCCAAAAAAATTAAATTATATAAAACCGAAACATATCGTTCTCCAGTAACATAAGTAAAGGCAAGAATTATGATAAAAATGAGTGCCCAAACCAAAGTTAAACCATTGTTTATGACTTTAAATAACGCCGTTTGAGCATAGTCTTTTCGGTAGTCAAATTGGTGAAAATCATGGACGATGGGTTTGTCAATAACCCAAGAAACCATGAAGACGGCCGCAAAGGCGCCAAGTAAATAATCATCACGAAGCAGATTATTAAATGCCGGCCAAAAGATTGCCATCATAAGCGTTGCTAATCCGATTGTCAATAAATAGATTTCGAACCAAGAGATTTTTTTAAATGTCCTTAGTTTTAAAACCATGGTGATTAAGATTAGTCCATACGCAAACGGAGCCAACCAAATCAAAGGCAAGAAATTACTTAAAAAGGACATGATACCCCAAATTAAAATATAGATGAACAAAAATTTAACCCCTAAATATTTGATTTTTGTCTTTGGTTGTGTGGCATTGTCCTCTTCACGATAATCATCGAGATTAAACGCGTTTACTACCGCATAAAGGTCTTCTTCTTTACCTTTGTATTTGAAACCGCCACTCTTTAGAACTTCGTCAAAAGTCGTTTTTTTGAGCAATAAATTCGACAACTTGTCATTGGTTGAATATATTGTTAAATCGGGATCGGCATATTCGCCGCGATGAACGGTAATGTTTTTTGCTTTGGTTCGTACAAAATAATGGCTTTTCCCAATATGGAAATTAATATGGGTTTCTTTCGGACCAAGCGGTTTTTTTCCATAATTATGCCGCATCATCATCATGATTTCGTCATTGGTTAGGTAATAAAATTCATTATCGTCCTCGCCATAATATAAGCGTTCTTCAATTGTATCGCCATCTAAGATTCCAGCGTGAAATAAGCCCAGCAACCCTGCTTCGGGACGCAACCATTCGCCAATCAAATACAAATTGTCGAATATTTTGATATGTTCTCCGGTCTCGATTGCTATTTGCTCGTTAATCGACAAATGTTTCCTTACTTCGGGAACGGCTAACATCGACACTAATTTGCGGGGTTTACCAAGCGATGATCCAACTATACATTTAGCCAATTTAGGAAACGCTTCGACAAGCCGATCCATAAGCGGTTTCAAATCGATGTTTTCCCCTTCGTCGTAAACAAAATCGATTGCTAAAATCCCGTTTTTTGCGCTACAAGCTTCGGGATCATATGTCTTATAGTTCAACATTCGGGTTAATTGCAGTTTCGCTTCGGGATCGGGTTTAAAATAATACGTAAAATCATTGATGCCGATTATTGCCGGTTTTTGGTTTAGACAAATATACGCAGTTTGAACCCGACGGGGGCTTTCGAGATTGGGATAATATTTGCAAATTTCCTCTAACTCGGCAGTCCTTGTTGGAAAATATTTAGGATAAAATTCTTGTGGAGTTGCGGCAAAAATATAATGTTTAGCGGAAATATCTTTGCCCATGTTGTCGACTAATTTAACGATTTTTCCAGAATCATCGGTAGTGATTTTTTTGATTTTTCGATTTTGAATCAGTTTTGGATTAATCACGGAGATTTTTGCGAGTAACATTTTCATAATTTCTTGTTCGTTGGCATACAAATATGAAACACCACAATTTAGGCCAATAAAGAAGTTCATAAAAAAATTATAAGAATTAACTTGGGATAAATCGAGTCCGTTTATCGAATCAAATAATGCAAATTCTTTAATTAATTCCGGATCGTTGAAGTATTTATCGAGAACTTGTTTTAAACTGTAATCTCCCCACTCAATCATCAAAGAGGTTAAAGTGTAATCGCGGTTGACTAGCATGTTTTCTTGTTGCGTAACAAAATTATGATACATTCGGTCAATATCCTTAAAAAAACGATGAATTTCATCGCGTTGCTTGGGATAGTGTCTTACTAAGTATACAAGGAATTGTTCCGGAGTCCGAGTTCGGGTATAAGTCGACCCATCACGGTTGACTATAATGTCGGAAAAATTATCAATGGATTTGATTTCATTTTCTAGATTAAAAAGCTGAAGATACCTATTAAGTAACGCCCCATCCTTAAGTCCTGGAACCGATGCGCCAGGACCATATTTGAAGGTATATTTTTGATTGTCAACATCGATAAAGTCGTCCGCGGCTTTTTTGACAGTCAAAGAGGCCGTATCGTGAAAAACGGCGACTTTTCGCATTTTTCGTGCCAAAAATAAAGCTGCAGATAATGATCCGATGTCGTTTCCGACGACTAAGACATCATAATATTCGATTTTTGACACCTCTTTTCGGGCGGATGTTTTTACAAATTATATCACATTTTCCTGAAGAATGCTATCTCCTGAAAAATAAAAGTGCTTTCGCACTTTATTTGATCTTAAGGTACTTTTCAAAGTATAAATTCAATGTTTCTCTGCTAACATTGTAGTCGATTTGTCGATTGATTGTAACGCTTATATATCCCGTTTCTTCAGAAACAACGATTGTTAATGCGTCAGATTGTTCGCTAATACCAATCGCTGCCCGATGCCTAGTTCCAAATTTTAAGGGTAAATCAGTGCGACTGGTCGACGGGTAATATGCCTTTGCGCACAAAATATTATTGTCACGGATAATAACTGCACCATCATGAAGCGGGGTTGTCGGAACAAAGATTGTGGCCAATAATTCACTTGAGACCGGAGCTTCAATCATAACGGCTTTGTTGACAAAACTGGACAGGGTGATATCCCGTTCAATCGAAATCAAAGCCCCAATCTTGCGGCTGGCTAAGAACTCAATTGCCGATCCTAATTTTGTCGCTAAATCATTATTTGTTTTTCGGTTTTTCACTGATCTTTTCTTCAGAAATTCCATTCGTTTAAAAACGGAAGATATTTCATTGATGAACATAATAATTAAAACATAACCAAGGGGAATAAAAACAATGATTCTTGCCGGCAATAAGGCGGTGGTTGTCGCGCTGTCCGCGATAAGATAATACAAGGCCGCAACAAAAAGCATCACTAAAAGAATTTTGAACCAACGAATATTTTTGTGGCTGATTTTGGCCCTTAACACCAATAAAAAAATCGCGTATAAATAACTGACAAGAACGACTAATTCAAAGTTTCCCATTTCCACCCCTCACTATCTCTTTCAACCTGAAATTGATGATCATATTAATAAAATATTTCTATCAATATTGTACGATACTTTTCAGCTTATTGAAAGATAATCCGCTATTTCGATTCAATTTTTTTTTGGTCGTTTTTTTGGAAAATATATTTGAGAACAAAATATGCAAGGGGAAACAAAAGCACCGATGCCAAAAACGGAGCGATAATTGTCATCCATGGATATAAATCATAGTCGGCATGGAACCAATTAAGAATTAGAATATCGAAACCTGATGCTAACAAGTTACTGATTAACATTCGCATTAAAAAAACGGTCAATACAATCGCAAATTGCTTTGCGGAAGTAGTAATTGGTTTAAAAGTAAAAATGACATTGGCAAAATATGAAAAAAGTGATGCCAGCAAGAAGGCGGCTGTGTTAGATAAAAATGCTCCCCAGCCTTGCTCGAGTGCTCCCAAATTAAAAAGATCGTAAATAATCCAATAAATCAACATATGAATTCCGGTGTTGGCGATGCCGATGATCCCGAACATTAAGAATTTTTTAGTTAAAAAGTTGATACGGATAAAATACCAGAATCTATGCCAGAGGGTTATCATAGTTAAATTCTTCCGAGGTTTCTTCGATTAAATAAAGCGGTCTTTGTAACGTTTGCCGCCGAACCTGATATATTAAATAAAACATTCCGTATGCCATCACCGAAATCAGAAGCCAAAGCATATTTAGTAACAAAGCCAATATAAATGACGTCGTTGAAAAAATATAGACAATTCGGAAAACAATATTTACAACTAACATGATTATTCCTAAAACAAATGAAACAACCGGAAGAATCATCATGACATTTGAAAATTGATTCATTCCGTCAAATCCGTACTTGAACAATGACTTGAAGCTCCAACTGCTTTTGCCGATTTTACGGGGAATAAAATCATATTCAATCGCTTTGCGTTTAAACCCAACCCATGCGGACATGCCTTTCATAAACCGGAAATTGTCTTTTAGTGACAAAATCGCTTCAACAACTTGGCGATCAAGCAACTGAAAGTCTTTGGCACCATTATCAAGCACTCGATCGCTGTATTTGTTATACAGACCATAATAAAGATTCGCAAACAGAGTTCTAACTTTGGGTTCCCCTTTGCGGCTCCGCCCGCGAGTGTAAACGATTTTATATCCCTCGTTATACGCTTTAAGCATTTCCGGAATTAATGATGGTGGTTGCTGCAAATCGCAGTCAATGATAATCACTAAATCGGCTTTTCGCGAATATTCCAATCCCGCTTGCATTGCCGATTCTTTGCCAAAATTTCGCGAAAAACTTAAATATCTTACCCTTTTGTCGTTCTCTGCTAGTTTTTTTATTTCCGTAAGTGTTGCATCTTTGGACCCATCATTAACGAAAAACAATTTATACTCAAATTCTGGATTAGTCAGATATTTGCTTGTTTCTTCGTAAAAAGGACGAATGTTTTTTTCTTCGTTATACGCTGGGATGATAATCGTCAGTTGTTTCATTATCGATTGCCTCCAATTTTAGTGTTGCTTTTCTCTTTTTCTGGACTTTTATTATCTGAATCGGCAAAAAGATTGCCACATATATTCCCACACTGATCAGCGTTACCCAACCACCGGTGATGATTCCATTAGGAACAAACTTCATAGTGACATGAATTTCGTCGATTCCGGCCGGAATAATGATACCTAACATTCCCCCAGATACACTTGTGGTTTGATATTGTTGTTCCGAAGTAAAGATCCACTCTTCGGAGTAAGTTATCGGGATCATGACAATTTGATCATATCCGGTATCACTAGTTCGAGTATAAGAAAAATCAAGAATTCCGTTTTCAATTGTCAATTGTTCGTTTTCCGCCAAACTTGTATCTGCAAAATCATCAAAATAACTCAAATCGACATAATCATATGATAAAATCAGTGAAAACGCATCGACAGTGTCTCCGTACATCTCTGCGGTTTTTAACACATACGCCCGTTTTGGTTGGTTTTCAATAAAACAACTGCCTTTCAGACTTTCGCATTCGTCACCATTGGCGTCGACAACAAAAACTCGATCTAAAGTCTTAGTAAATGACAAACGCAAATAACCGTTAATATCGCTTGCTGATATTTCCGACAGATCATAAACCAAAAACGATGTCTGTCCGATTGCTCTTTCAAGGCGATAAGTTATACTTTTAGGTGAATCAAAACCGTTACTGGTCTGTTCAAAATAAATCGCCACTGGCTCGGTAAAGAATTGTCCACATTCGACCTCTTGAAACGCATCCGGTGTCAATTTACATGTTTGCGTATCTCCCGACACATCTTCTATAAACACTTCGCCATAATCTTCATCATTTAACTGCGATGATTTTAAATATATACCTCCCGAGGCAAACCCGACAGTGATTTCATATCGATAAAAGGTTTTTCCCGATACTTCCACTATCGTCGCTTCAGAAAGGGTTTTGTAGGGCGTGACATTGGTTTTGGTGATTAAATTATCCGTAGGAATGGTTTCTAATAAATCAGGCGAAGACAGAGCCTCCATATCGATTAGTTCAGTATCAAGTAGCACGTTGTTTAGCATTAATTGCTGTGCTGCAATTTTATTGTCATAGAGACGATTATGGGATTCAGAATACATTTTGCTTGCATATGTTAAAAAATCTTCATATGTCATATATGATTCATAAACTTGGAAAGGTTCTGAATCAACAATTTCGTATAGCTTGTATTTTGCGTTGGGTTCGCTTGGTTCAATCAAAGTGAAATATTCTTCCGGCAAATTATATTCATATTCGGCATTGACCAAGAGATA
>JAQWBC010000046.1 GCA_028707415.1 Candidatus Izemoplasmatales bacterium | reverse complement strand
ATATTTATGGTGATAATTACCATACCGTAGACGGAACCGGTGTTCGTGATTATATCCACGTTCTTGATCTATCCCATGGGCACATCTTGGCTTTGGAGATGATTAAAAAACCGGGAGTATATGTATATAATCTTGGAACTGGTAGAGGGTATAGTGTATTTGAAGTATTACATGCGTTTGAAAAAGCTTGTGGGAAAAACATACCTTACGTTATCGATTCAAGGCGCCAAGGCGATATTGATGCGAGTTACGCTGATGTTACCAAAGCCAAGAACGAACTGGGTTTTCATGCTAAACGTGATATTGATGATATGTGCCAATCTTTATGGAAGTTTCAATGTCTCAACCCCAATGGATATGAAAAATAGTATATAAAAAAACGACTTCTTTTTTAAAGTAAACCCCATTTAGTAGATTCAAAATAAAAAACGATATCTAGAGATGTTAGTAAGCATTTTAAAGTGTTTATTAACATCTTTTTCTTTTTTGTTTCATTTATTTGACCCACAATCCTGTCAGAGTTGGAATTTTTATTGAATAAATGATTAAATATAATTATTAACAAAGGAGGTAATAAAATGGCAAGTAAAGGTCAAAAATTTATGAAAGTACCCCTTGAAACAAGACTAAAGATTGTGGAAGAAAGAATACTAGAAAGAAAAAGTTACCCTTATCTATCAAAGAAATATGGAGTTAGTGACAACACAATAAGGACTTGGGTAAGAATATACAAACGAGATAAAGGACTCGATATCCGTAAAAAAGGTCGATCAACAAAAGAAGAAAATATTGACTATAAGGAACGGTATGAAATATTAAAAAAATTCCAGGATTACTTGTGGGAGGTCGATCGCGAGAAAAAATAGCTTTTATCACAAGATATCGGCATAAATATCACATCAAGACGATGTGTGAAGTTCTAGAAATTAGCCTATCAAATTATTATAAGTATCGCAATACAGTCGACCCAGACTATCAAGATTATTTATTGATAAAGAAAGTATTCAAGAAAGGTAAGAGAACCTACGGATATCGACGAATAACGGACGAACTACATGAAGAGTATGGGTGGATAGTAAATCATAAAAAAATACTGAGAATCATGAATAAATATGGCTTAGTCGCAAAATATATCAAAGATATAAAGCCAAACTATAATAAAAGACGAGCTGAAGAACAGGCACAAGCAGATCACTTGAAACGAAACTTTAAACAGCACGCGTGGGTAACAGACATAACCTATCTCACTCTACAGAGAAATGGAAAAAGGGCTTATTTAAGTACCATCCTCGATTTAGAGAAACGAAAATGGGTAGCATATAAAATCAGTTATAGAAATGATCTTCCCTTAGTATTAGATACACTAAATGAGGCTATTTCTAAAACAAAAGATCTGAATGGACTCATCCTCCATTCAGATCAAGGCACTCAGTATCTATCAACTGAGTATAAAGTTGTCTGCGAATCTAATGGTATTATCATCTCTCATTCACGAAAAGGTAACCCATTAGATAACGCAGTCATCGAGAGCTTCCACTCAATTCTAAAGAAAGAAACCCTCTATAATAATGATATCACAACACTAGAAGATTATATACGCATAGTCCATAAATGGATGGTTTTCTATAATACGATGAGGAGAAAACAAAAAAAGTAGACTTTTTTTCGTGTCTACTTTTTTGGGTTCAGTTCATTTTTGAGAGTCGTTTTCTATATTACGTTTAAGTTGAGACCTCTATTGTTCTGAGTCAACAGAAAAAACGATTGGTTTGATTCCTGGTAAAACCGGCTTTACCTTGTCAACAAAAAGAATTCCTTGAAGATGGTCATATTCATGTTGAAAAACGATAGCGACATACCCCGAAAGTTTTAACACAACATCAGTTTCTTCGCCAGTATCGATGTTAAATAAGTGGACTCGAGCTTTTATCCGTTTCGAACGAGCCACTAACCCGTTGCGAGATTCATCGACAGATAGACACCCTTCTCCACCATTTAGATATGTCATTTCTTCCGAAGCGGAAAGAATTTTCGGATTAGCGACGGCTAAAGAATAGAGCTTTCCCCCGTTTTCATCATAAGTATTTATCGCAAACAAACGGTTATTGATATTGACTTGCGGCGCAGATAAACCTACCGCCGGGCGAAGGGAAAATTGTTCGACCATGACTGGATCTTGGCTTTTGATAATATAATCCATCATTTCTGTCAAGATGATTTTATCTTCATTAGATAGCGGAAGATTAACGTCAACTGAACGTTTTCTTAAAACTGGGTTTCCTTCTTGCAGAATATCTTTCATCAAAATCATCTTCATCACCGATTATTATTATAGCATAAATGAAGCCGCTTTAATACTAATTACACTTGACTGAAAATATGTGATACAATATAAACAATCCATCATGAGTATAGAAAGAGTGTGATTTTGTGCGCATTGACAAGTTTTTAGCTAATCTTAAATATGGCTCCCGATCGGATATTAAAACAATGATTGTTCAAAAACGAGTGATGTGCAATAGTAACGTCGTCCTCGACTCGGGAACCAGTATCAATCCTAACAATGATATCATATCGATAGATAAACAAGTTGTTTTTTATGAGGAAAAAATCTATTTGATGATGAATAAACCTAGTGGTGTTGTCTCCGCTAATAAAGATGCTCATTATCAGACTGTCCTCGATTTAATCAAAGAACCATACTCGCGATTTGATTTAGACATTTGTGGACGGTTGGACATTGATACGGAGGGTTTGCTTCTTTTGACGAATGATGGAATGCTATTACACCAAATAATCAGCCCCAAAAAAATAATTAAAAAAGTCTATGAAGTTACTTTGGCAAAACCGATAGCCGATTTTTCCTGTTTAGAAAATGGAATAAAAATCTATGATGGAAAAGATAAACCCTATCTTACAAGACCGGCAAAAATCGTAATATTGACGGATACAATGTGCCTAATTTCAATCACCGAAGGCAAATTTCATCAGGTGAAACGCATGTTTGAAGCAATTGGGAACCAAGTTATTCATTTAAAGCGAATCGCAATTGGTGGATTGAAGTTGGGATCAGAATTACCTTTGGGAGAGTATAAAAAGCTATCTTTTTCTGATATTCAAGTTGTCTTTCAATAAATTCACAGATATACTCATTTTTGTGGTATAATAAAAAAGGTGAGAAAATGGATCGACAAGCAATATTGGATAAAACATGGGAAACCGTCGACGAAATCCGAAGCAGTGTAATGTATCAAAATTATCTTTCCAGCTTAAAAAAGTTGAACGAAGATCCCAAAATAATTCCGCTTGTAAGTAATTTTAATTATCAAAAGGCAGCATATGAAGATCTTAAGTCACACGGGACATTCACAGCTGGCTTGTCTGAAGCAGCCAAAGAACTTGCTCATGCAAAAGATATGCTTTTTTCACTTTCAGAGTATCAAGATTACCTTGCCTGCATTAAGGAATTAAACGATTATCTGCATTCAATCAGTTTATCAATCCAACAAATTCTCGATGAATGCTCGGTTGGAAAAAAACACGATTGCCGAGGAAGGTGAAGAAATGGTTTCCAGAAAAGGATTAACTATTTATTATGTGAGTCCTAAGGTTCGTCAGGAAATCGAACGACAAGGGGTCAATGTTGTCTATCAGAACGATAAACGAAATTTTTTGACCGGTTATGTGGACGCTAATCAGTTTGATCGTATTAAGAAGCAACTTGAAGCGATGAAAAATATTAAAAAGGTTGAAGAATCGCTCGTTGATATGGATGTTTTGACCTTCACTGAATAAACTAATGAATGTCAAGAGAAAACACTTGACAGGCGTAAATTTATTTGCTACAATACTCTTGATTTTCAAATACAGGAGGATATCATGGTTAAAATCAGATTGCAAAGATTCGGAACGACAAAACGTCCATTCTATCGTATCGTTGCTGCCGATTCACACAAGAAACGTGATGGAAGATATTTAGAGATTGTTGGTTTATACGATCCAACCAAAGAACCGGCGTTTGTTGATATCGATAAGACTATTGCGATGAAATGGTTGCAACTTGGTGCTCAGCCCACCGATACAGTCAAGAATCTGCTTTCAAAAAACGGAATCATTGCTGAATTTATTGAATCAAAAAAAAGTAAAAAGTAGCAGGTGTGTACAATGGCTGTAAACTTTGAAAAATTGATCATGGATTTAGTGGCGCCATTGGTCGTGCACCCCGATGACCTGTTAGTAAAAAAATTCTCAGAAGATGACGAATCTATTACTATTCAGGTTATTGTTCACAAGGATGATCTTGGTCGTGTCATCGGCAAGGGCGGAAAAATTGCCAATGCGATTCGCACAATCTCATACGCTGCCGCCTCACGCATCGGCAAAAAAATCAACATCGATATTGATTCATTCTAAAAAAGACTTCAAGTCTTTTTTGTTTATCAGAGGGGATGTCAATGAAAAAGATCATAGCGGTAAGCGCATGCCTTCTTGGATGTGACTGTAAGTACAATGGTGGATCTAATCTTGACGAAAATGTGATCCAATTTGTCAAGGGTTATAAGGTAGTTTCCGTATGCCCAGAAGTTCTTGGGGGAATGACAACACCTCGAAAGCCATCAGAAATCCAACCCGATGGAAGTGTTATGAATAAAATCGGTGAGGATGTCAGCGCCTATTTTGACCGAGGCAAGTTGGCAACATTAGCGATTTTGAAACAGAATAATTGTACAGAAATCATACTAAAGGATGGAAGCCCTTCATGTGGTTACACTCAAGTTTATGATGGAACATTCACCTATAAATTGATTTCGGGCAAAGGAATCACAACACAGTATTTAACAGATAACGGTATTACCATTGTGGATTTTCACAAGATTGGTCAGCGTTAAGCTGGCCTTTTCTTTGCCAATTATTTATTAAAAAAAACAAAAAAAATCATGACTGAATGTAATGACACTATCAGTCGTGTTATAATATCTTGTCATAATAAGAAATGAGTGATGTTTATGGAAATAGAATTTGCAATGAAAAAAGAATTACAAATGGGTATCGAAGAAATGGGATTCGTGGAATTCACTGATATTCAAAAGATGACTATGCCATTGTTATTAGAAGGCAAAGATGTTATTGGCCATTCGCATACCGGCACAGGAAAGACAGCAGCATACGCAATTCCGATTCTCGAAAAAATAGATTTAGAATCCGATGCGGTTCAAGCTTTGATAATCTGTCCGACAAGAGAACTATCTTTACAAATTCGCGATGAAATATTACGGATTTCCAAGTACCTTCCAAAAGCAAGAGTTGTTACCGTCTACGGGGGAGATCCGATTACAAATCAGATTTATGCCCTGAAAAAGAAACCCCAGATTATTGTGGGTACTCCGGGAAGAACGATTGATCATCTTGAACGTCATACAGTTAAGCTGGATCAATTGGTTTTCATGGTTATGGATGAAGCCGATGAAATGCTGAAAATGGGTTTTCAGGAAGATATCGAAAAGATTTTTAGTTATATTCCGGAAAAACGCCAAACAATGATGTTTTCAGCAACCATGCCGAGAACAGTTCTTTCGTTGGCTAAAAGTTATATGAATAGTCCAGAGATTATTAAAGTAATTGGTAAAGAAGAGACTAATGAAGATGTTGTCCAATATTACTATAAAGTCAAAAGGGAAAATAAAACGGAAGCTATCTACCGATTGCTCAATGTTTATCGTCCTAAATTAGCCTTGATTTTTTGTAACACCAAAGTGAAGGTCGATGAATTAACCCAAGAACTAATCGAACGAGGGATTAATTGCGATAAAATCCATGGTGATTTACCGCAATCCACACGACTAGATGTCTTGAAGAAATTCCACAATGGGATTATTGAAGTCATGGTTGCGACTGATGTTGCTGCCCGAGGACTAGATATTAAAGCCGTTGAAGCCGTCTTCAATTATGACGTGCCGGAGAAAGCCGATTATTACGTTCATCGGATTGGAAGAACTGGTCGGATCGGTAATATAGGCTATTCGTTTACCTTGGTATCTAAAGGAGAAATGAAACAAATCGAGGAAATCGAACGATTACTGAAAACCAAAATCAAAAAGCGGAGTATTCCGACTTACGATAAAGTGCTTGATGTTAAAAACGAAAAACTTATAGCCAGGATTGTGGAATTAGCTGAATCGGAAAATTGCGATAAAGAGTATGACATCTTAAATAAAGCAATCGCAACGCCTTTGACTGAGGATAAAATAATTATTGCTTTATTAAAAATGCTGGAACGGGAAAATCAGGCAGAAGTCAATCAAGAAGATATCAATGAAGAATTTGAAATTCGACGCGACTTTAATCGCGGAGCCGTTTCAAACAATAAAACCGCACGGTTCCACCTTAATATAGGCAAAATAGATGACTTAACAGTTTCGGACATTCTCGATTTCGTTTGTTCAAAAATTCAAATTCAAAAGCGAGAAGTTCAAGACATAGCGATTTTGACCGAGTTCTCTTTTTTTACGGTTCCATCGCCTGTCGCTGATAATATTATGATTAAATTGAATGGCTCAAAATTAAAAGGAAAAACCGTCAAGTTATCTGCGTCGAAACCGATGAATTCAGATCATAAATCATTTGATAAATATCGGCACTAGTAAAAAACCTCAACAAACCCTCATTGCACTATCGGACTTATTAGGCTATAATAGTCATTAGTACTAATATCAAAAGGGAGAATTGATTATGAAAAAATTAGGTGTTTTGATTTGTACAAATTCAGCAATTGACTATATCCCACACAAGTACGATATCCGCATTATTCGTTCCACGATTTTAATGGGAGGAAAAGAATACATTGATTTTGAAGAACTTACCGCTGAACAATTCTATCAAATGCTTGAAGCTGATCCAGAATTATTTCCACGGACAGCAATGGCATCAACGGGAACAATGCTCGAAGCCTATGAAAAATATCGCGACGAAGGTTGCGACGAGGTTTTGTTCATTACCATCTCCAGCAAAATGAGCGGTATTTATGAAAACGCAATGATAGCTGCCAAAATGGTTGAAGGCGTTCACGTGACTGTTTTTGATTCTAAAACCGTTGGCTATTTAGAAT
>JAQWBC010000045.1 GCA_028707415.1 Candidatus Izemoplasmatales bacterium | reverse complement strand
ATTGTTTTATAACCGCTATCGGATTTACATAGCACCGGCTTACAGCGGTGCTTTTTTCTTGAAAATATCTTCCGGTTTTACATAATATCCAAAGATGAGGTAAACTATGAATTCAACAAATGGAAAAACAATGAAAATGATGTCTTCCCAATTATTCGCTCCCTGCGGGATTAATTGCGGAGTTTGTGCCAATTATTTACGAAAACGAAAGCCGTGTGTTGGTTGTTTACTAGGTATCATTGGGAAAGAACCACACCCAAAGTGTAAAATTCGTTTATGTGCAAGAGAGCATGGTTTCACTAACTGTTTCGAATGCAAAACTTTTCCTTGTGAACGAATTAAACACATCGACTTACGGTACCAAAAAAGCTATGGAATAAGCTTAATTTTAAATTCCCTTGCGGTTAAAGAAAATGGAATCGCAACTTTTATGGAAAGAGAAGCCCGAAAATGGGAATGTCCATCGTGTCATGAACGCTTATCCATTCATCTGCCAATTTGTAGTAATTGTCAACAACCTAATCCGTTTTTCCCTTTATCAAGGAAGCGGGAGCAATCAAATTAAAGCCTTGGGCAATATAATTTTTAGTATCCTATAAATGTTTATTTATTTTCATTCACTTTTCCTTTTCATTTAAATGTCAATTTGATATAATATTCGTGTAAGCGTTTTCTGACAAGATACAATAAAATAACAAAGGAGGAAAGTATGAACAAGTTTGATTACATGGAAAAATACGGGTACGAACAGTTGATTTATTTTTACGACAAGACTACCGGACTCAAAGGCATCACTTGCATCCATGACACAACACTTGGTCCAGCACTTGGCGGAACGAGATTATGGAATTACGCATCTGAAGATGACGCCGTGCTTGATTGCTTGCGACTTGCTCGAGGAATGACCTTTAAAGCTGCAGCTGCCGGTTTAAATCTTGGTGGTGGGAAAACCGTTTTGATTGGTGATGCTAGTAAGGTAAAAAACGAAGCGTATTTCCGTGCCCTTGGACGTTATGTTCAGAGTCTAAACGGCCGGTATATTACCGCTGAAGATGTCAACACTAATACGAAAGATATGGATTACGTTTACATGGAAACCGATCACGTCGTTGGTCTTGAGGGTCGATCAGGAAATCCGTCACCGATAACGGCAATTGGGGTTTATCATGGTATTCGTGCTTCATTGAAATATGCATTTGGTAATGATGATATCTCACAATACACCTTTGCCGTCCAAGGCGCAGGTCAAACCGGATATTATTTAATTAAAAAACTCGTTGAAGCGAAAGCTAAGAAAATTTATTTCTCAGAAATTAATCCCGTACACATTGAAAGAATGAATTCAGAACACCCAGAAGTAGAATTAGTCGATCCTGATAAAATATACGATTTAGACGTTGACGTCTTTTCGCCTTGCGCTTTTGGCGCGATTCTCAATGATGTCAGTATCCCCCGCATCAAAGCAAAAGTCATTGCCGGTTCGGCTAACAACGTTTTATTTGATGAAGAAAAACATGGTGCGATGATAAAAGAAAAAGGCATCGTTTATGCACCTGATTTTGTCATCAATGCGGGCGGACTAATCAATGTTTACCATGAAATTGTTGGTTATAATGCGGAAAAAGCAATGCGTGACACCGAGAAAATTTATGATCGTTTATTAGAAATCTTTACGATTGCCGAAAAAGAAAATACCGATACCAATACCGCAGCTAACATTTATGCCAAAAATCGAATGAGAACGATAAATCATTTACATGCCAATTATATCCCGTATTAACAAATGAAACGAATCACTTTTGTTACTGGGTATTTTGGCAGTGGAAAAACCGAGGTTGCACTCAATCTCGCAATTCAAAAACGCGTTAATATCTTAGTTGATCTTGATATTGTAAATCCCTACTTTCGCAGTCGAGAACAAGAACCACTACTTAAAGAATTAGGAATCAGAACCATCTCTTCAGGTTTAATCAATTCGCCCCATGCAGACCTACCGTTTTTAGCAAAAGAAGTATATATTCCTTTTCACGACCAGTCCCTTTCTGCCGTCTATGATTTGGGCGGTTCTGGTTCGGGAGCGAGATTAATCAGGCAATTCAAGGATTACCTTCCCAACGCGGAGGTAGACCTTTTGTTCTGCGTAAACATTAATCGTGAAGTCACAAACACAGCTGAAAAAATCATTGAAGAAATCCAAATTATTGAAACATCGGGAGGCGTAAAACCGACCGGACTCATCAACAATAGCAATTTTCTTAAAGAAACAACCGTTGAAGATGTTATAGCGGGCGAAGAAGTATTACAAATCGTCGCTAAAGCAACAAAACTGCCGATTGTTTATACGGGAATCGTCGCTTCTCTTGATCGCGACGATCTTCAAGTGGCAGGCGAAAAAATCATTTTAAAACTATACTTTAATAAACATTGGCTATAAGGAGGAACTCATGCCAAAAGGAATACTGACGTTTGAAACCGAGAAATGCAAAGGCTGCGGGTTATGCGTCGCTTTTTGCCCGGTGAAAATTCTTTATCTCGACAAAAGCTCGATGAATCAATCAGGTTACAACATTGTTAAAATCACGGATCCGGACAAATGCATCGCTTGTGCAACTTGCGCGCTTATGTGTCCTGATTCAATTATCACGGTGGAGGTTAATAACTAATGGCTAAACAATTAATGAAAGGCAACGAAGCCATTGCCAGAGCGGCAATGCTCGGAGGTCTTGATGCTTTCTTTGGTTATCCGATCACTCCCCAAAACGAAGTCCCCGAATATTTATCGCGTTACATGCTCGAAGAAGGAAAGGTTTTTGTCCAATCCGAATCGGAAGTTGCAGCGATTAATATGGTATATGGTGCTGCCGCAGCCGGATTTAGAGCTATGACATCATCGTCTTCACCGGGAATCGCTTTAAAACAAGAAGGAATTACTTATCTCTGCGGTAGTGAATTACCGTGCGTTATTTGTTCAGTCATGCGTGGAGGACCTGGACTCGGGAGTATTCAACCATCGCAAGGTGACTATAATCAAGCAACAAGAGGCGGAGGAAACGGTGATTATCATGTTATCGTTTTCGCTCCGGAAACGATTCAGGAAACGATTGATATTATGAAAGAAGCCTTTGATATTGCGGACTATTATCGCAATCCGGTCATGATTCTTGTGGATGGATTGATCGGTCAAATGATGGAATCAGTCGATTTGACTAAGCCGGTAAAAAAACGTTTCCTTCCCGAAAAAGATTTTGCGACAACCGGAACGAATCATCATAGTCGCCGCAATGTCGTAAATTCATTATATTTAGAATCAGCTGAACTTGAAGCCCATAATCTAGCTCTTAAGAAAAAATATGATAAGGTTATTATTAATGACACTCGTTATGAATTAATCAATATGGAAGATCCGGATTATGTCATCGTTGCTTTTGGAACGATGTCAAGGGTTTGTCGGTCTGCAATCGAAACCTTAGCGGAAAAGAAAATTCGCGTCGGTATCATCCGACCGATTTCACTTTGGCCATTCCCCAATCGGGCTTTTGAAACGATTGATGCTCCACATTTAAAGGGAATTTTAGTTGTTGAAATGAATCTCGGACAAATGTTGACCGATGTTATCGTCGCTAACAATGGTAAATATCCGATTGGTTTTTACGGTCGTGCCGGCGGCGTAGTTCCCGATCCTTCCGATGTAGTAAATGCCATTGGACATTTTAAAGACTTGGTGGTGAAATAATGGAAATTAAATACAAGAAAACTAATGGTTTAACTGATACTCCACTATCATATTGCCCGGGTTGTACTCATGGGATTGTTCACAAACTGGTTGCGGAAGTATTGGCGGAGCTTGGTGTTTTAGGTGAGACAATCGCAATTGCCAGCGTTGGCTGTTCGGTATTTTCCTATAAGTTCTTTAATGTTGATGCCGTGCAGGCCGCTCATGGTCGTGCATGTGCTGTCGCGACTGGCGTAAAAAGAAATCTTCCGGACCGGATTGTTTTCACATATCAAGGCGATGGTGATTTAGCATCAATTGGGATTGCTGAAACAATTCATGCGGCTAACCGCAGTGAAAATATTACCGTTATTTTTATCAATAACTGTATTTATGGAATGACTGGCGGCCAAATGGCCCCAACATCTTTGATTGGTCAAAAGACAACGACTTCACAGACGGGACGCAAAGCCGATGTTCATGGAAATCCCATCCACATCAGCGAAATGTTCTCTCAAATCGAAGGCGTTGCCTATTTGGAACGGGTTTCTGTTTATAATCCTCGTCAAGTTCGTAATGCCAAGAAAGCCATAAAAAAGGCTTTCACTTACCAAATGGAGAAAAAAGGATTCACAATGATTGAAGTATTATCTAGTTGTCCAGTTAACTGGGGAATGACTCCTGTTGACGCTTTAAAATGGATAGAAGAAAAAATGACCCCCGTTTTTCCATTAAAAGTTTTTAAGGATAAGGGGGAAGAAGCAAATGTGTAAAGCTATCAATATCAGAGTCGCTGGTTTTGGCGGTCAAGGCGTCATGATGACCGGGCAACTGATTGCCTATTGTGCAACGCATGACAATATGTTTAGTTTATGGGTACCGTCATATGGGCCAGAAACCCGTGGCGGAACGGCTAATTGTTCCGTTATCGTCTCAACCAAAACGATTGCTTCACCTGTGTTTGCTAATGCCGATGTACTTATTGCTTTCAATCTGCCATCACTCACTAAATACATGAACATGGTTGTTGATAATGGTATTATTTTATATAATTCTTCCATGATTAAAGATCCGGTTATTAAATCGGGAATCAAAGCTTATGGAATCCCAGTCAATGATATCGCTGTTAATTTAGGTACGATTCAAGTTAGTAACATGGCAATGCTTGGAGCTTATATGGAGTTTTCTGGTCTGTTTAGTGATCAGACGATTGAAAAGGTATTAGAAAAGTTTCTCGGTGAAAAGAAAGCTCACTTGTTAGGAATTAATAAACAGGCAATTCAAGCTGGAAGAGAAGCGATGATTCAGGTTAAGGAGTGAGACAGTGAAATCAGTTAACGAGTTATTAGTAAAGGCAAAATCATTGCCTAAGCAACGAATAGCTGTCGTCTTTGCCCATGATGAGTTTGTTATGGACGCTGTAAAAGCAACTTGTGATTTAGGAATCATATCCCCAATCTTAATTGGCGATGCCTTAATTATTGCTGATTTAATTCGGAAACTCAATATCACTGAACCTTGTGAAATTATCAATGAAATTGATGGTGAAAAAGCCTCCAGAATCGCTGTCGATTTAGTAAATGCTAAAAAAGCGGATGTGCTGATGAAAGGACTTTTAGATACTAAAATCCTGCTAAAGGCTGTCGTTAATAGCGAATGGGGCATTAAAGACGCAAAATTACTTTCCCACGTTGGTTTAGTGTCTTTTGTTGGATTTGATCGCGTTTTATTTGCCACCGATGGAGCAATGAATATTTATCCGACTGTTGATGAAAAGATTTTAATTATTGAAAACGCTGTAAAATTGACTCGTCTTTTAGGATACAAAAAAACCCACGTCGGGTTAGTATCAGCCGTGGAAAAGGTTAATCCCAAAATTTTATCAACCGTTGAAGCTGGTGCGATTAAAAACTATTTTTTACAAATTAACCCGCAAGATTTCGTCGTTGATGGTCCTTTTGCTGTCGATAATCTTGTCTCTCTCGAATCAGTTAAACATAAAGGCTTGACTAGTCCCGTCGCGGGAATCGCTGATGTCCTCGTTTTTCCTAATTTAGATGGAGGCAATATCTTTTACAAGACCTGCGTTTTTCTTGGTAATGCTGATGCAGCGGGAATTGTTATCGGTGCGAAGGTACCGATTGTTCTAACGAGTCGCGCTGATTCAGCCGAAACGAAGACCAATTCGATTGCGTTAGGAGTGATTTGTGGTTATGGATTATCTATTACTCGTCATTAATCCCGGTTCTACTTCCACAAAAATCGCTATCTTTAATAACGACAAAATGCTTCAGGATCAAACGCTGAAACACGACATCGAAGTTATTCAATCGTTTTCATCCGTCATCTCACAGAAAGATTTCCGTAAGCAAGTAATCATTGATTTTCTCAATGATCACCACTACAAGTTATCGGACATTGACGTCTTTGTTGGTCGCGGAGGAATGCTAAAACCAATTCACAATGGGGGAACCTTTTTGGTCACCCAAGACATGGTCGATGAATTGTCAATTGCTAAATATGGACAGCACGCTTCTAATCTTGGGGCGGTAATTGCTTTTGATTTTGCTCGTGAATTAAATCGACCAGCCTATATTGTCAATCCGGTTTCTGTCGATGAATTAGATGACATATCTCGCGTTTCCGGACTAAGTTCGATTAATAGAACAAGTGTTTTTCACGCACTTAATCATAAAGCAATTGCTAAAAGGTACGCTAAAAGCGTTAATCGCGAGTATGAAGAACTCAATTTAATCGTTGTCCATTTGGGCGGCGGAATTTCCGTAGCGCTTCATAAAAATGGGCGATGTGTTGATTTAAATAATGCTTTAGGAGGAACCGGTCCATTTTCTCCGGAAAGAACAGGAACATTACCAAGTTTTCCATTAGTGGAATTATGTTTTTCCGGTAAATACACGCTTGATCAAGTTAAAAAAATGCTTGTCGGTAAAGGTGGATTGGTTTCCTATATTGGTACCGCCAATGGACTGGAAATTAAAAAGCGGATCGACAATGGCGATGAAAAGGCCAAATTTTATTTGCAAGCTATGGCCTATAATGTTGTCAAAGAAATCGGAAGTCTCTATTTCGCCAATTCGGGAAAGATTGATGCGATTATTCTTACCGGTGGTCTTGCCTATAGCACTATGTTTGTCGACATGATTCGCTCGTATATTAACCCAATTATGGGTGTCGAAGTTTTTCCGGGCGAAGATGAGATGCGGGCATTAGCTGAAGGGACTTTACGCGTACTAAATAAACAAGAGAAACTGCAAGTATATTAACAAATAGACCCCCCGTTTAACGGGGGGTTTCTCAATACTGTGGATTATCTATCAATAATATTTAGGGTAATCATATGATTTATATGTAATACATTTTTTTACTGTTCAAAACGGATAAAGCCTTTGACATTGTCATTTCGATTGTTTATAATTAGAGAAGTTATTTG
>JAQWBC010000044.1 GCA_028707415.1 Candidatus Izemoplasmatales bacterium | reverse complement strand
GGGTTTCATATTAAGTCGGTTCCACTTCTTATTCAAAATATTGAAGTTACCGTTCTGGAAACGAAAACGGTAATCTATTGGTTGAAACAAGATCAGTTGCAAATCATATTCAAACCCGAACCGATAACGGAAACGATCGTAATTCCCGATGGTTACCAGTTAATATTAGCTTCCACAAATGACTCGACAGTAACTGAAAATAATGTTTATGTATTACGTGACATCTGCACATATGTCTTTCAAAATAAAGGATGATTAAAATGAATTATGAAATCAACCAAGAAGTAAACTTTTTCGGCAGAATTGACCAGGTGAACGCCTCTTCGTATGATTCATATGCCTGCAATGTCACTTGTGAAGACCAAGACAAAGTAATCGTCAGAATTCCCGAAAACGTTGATGTATCACTCAACAAAATCTACTATTTTGAAACGGTTGCCATTAACTTTAAGGATCGAGTCCATCTTCAGGCTTCGAAATACGAACCCATTAGTAATATGGACCTTCCCGAAGCCATTAAAGTCAGGCTGATGCAGGCGTTTTATGAATATGCACCCATTAATGTGACTGATGCGCGAAACTTAATTGAAGAAAGAATAGCAAGTCTTCAAGATCCGGAAATCAAACTGATTACTGAAGCAATTTATAAGAAGTTTGAAGTTGATTTCTATTTATACCCAGCGGCGACAAAGTTTCATCACGCTTATATTTCTGGATTGGCATACCATACGTTTTCGATGCTGAAACTAGCTGAAGGGTTTGTCAAGGTTTATCCATTTCTCAATGAAGATCTTGTTTATGCTGGGATTATTTTGCACGACGTAACCAAGGTTTTGGAGTTTGATTCTTATGAGGGCAGTGAATATACTCTTAAAGGTCGATTGATTGGACACATCACTTTAGGCTCAAATGAGATAGCCTTGGCCGCTCGTGATTTGGGATTGGAAGCTTCCGAAGCCGCTTTGATGTTAGAACATATAATTTTATCTCATCATTATTATGGTAATTTCGGCAGTCCCAAAAAACCCAATACGGCTGAGGCGTTGGTTATTCATTTCATTGACGATATTGACTCCAAGGTTTGTGTTTTGGGTGAAGAATTGAGAAAAATCAAAGTTGGCGATTTTACAACGTCAATTACGATTCTCGATAAAGAACGCTACTACAAACATAAATACTCAAAATAATTGTCTAAGCATTCCTAACGGAATGTTTTTTTTTAAAAAAAAGACCGCATTTTCGCGGTCTTATTCGATTATTATTCAGATTCGTATTTGCCAAATAAAGCATTGTAGTATGTGTTCTTGACGGCAACTAGTAAAGCATGCAATTCAGTGGATGTTAGAGTATTGTAATCGTTGCTACAAAATGTTCCCGACGCCATTCGGTTGGCTATTTGGACATTAATCGTACCAACAACATAGGCTCCGGAGATTAAATCGTCAATATAGAATGCGATACTTGTAGAAAGTGATGCAGGAATTTCGGGAACGACAATTCCTTCGTCAGCTAGTGTTTGTAAAACGGTTTCATCAGTTAAATCATATGTTGATTTCAAGAAGAAATACAATGCATACTGTTCGATTTGAGCATCTGTTGGCATCCCGTTTTCGTTGTATAATGGGTCAGTAGAATCAACTGTCGTCCAAGCAGCGGAATACTGATCGTAATAATCACCTTTGGTAGCTAAAATCAAATGCAGTCCATAAACAGTGGGAACTAGCGGGCTATACAACTCAGTTTTTTCAGCGTTTTGGGCAAGATGATAGGTGTCATAAAGAGCGGATAGTGCTTCAACGAATGCCGGGACGTAAGTGTCTTTAACACCGTAATCACCGGTATAATCTAATGAATGAGTGGTAGTAGTGTCATCATCATTTTCTTCTTCAGTATTGAGATCTTCAGTCATCAGACAGAAACCGTACTGTTTGAAACGCCCCCAAGTCGCATCATCACGGGTAGCGGTATTATATGTGGTAATTAGAGTCGTAAAGGTGTTGTCATCATTCTCTGCTAGATAAGCGTTGATCTCGGTTTCTAAATCTGCGATCCGAGGATAGAAGATATTGGTGAGATCGTCGGCTGACAATGAGGCGATGTATTTATCATAATCGTCGGGAGATCCGTTTTCATCACGGTCAATATAAATAATCAAGTGAGTTACGAAAAGACTGAAGTAATTATCGTAGTAGTCCTGAACAGTTGCTTTTATCATGGTCAGGAAATCATATTCGGTTAAAAATTCATCAATGATAAAAGGTTGAATTTCACCTGCGACAAAGTATTTTAATAATTCTTCCTCATCACGAGCTCCATATTGAGCAAAAGCATATTTGATGAAAGTATCATAAAATTGATAAGTTGGATAGTAGGTGTCATAAAACGTCTTGTAGTTGTTATAGAGGGTTTTTGCACTCGAGACAGAATCATACATTTCATCCATCCGGGTGGAAGTATTGTTGATGATATTGGTTTCGGTTCCGAAAATCGATGCGAAATATTCTGAATAGATCAACTCTTTATACTGAGAGGCATAGAGAATATATAATGCCGCATTTTTATCGACACAATAAGTGAAGAGTGAATCAGCGGTAATATCGTAATCTTCGGTAATACCATCGGCTCCATTTCTTCCTGGGTATCCAGTAATGGTGGCAACAAGTGTGCGATGGCCTTTGGCTTCGGATTCAAAATTGGAGTAAAGATCATTTGTATCTAGTGATGAAAGCGACGCTTCGTATCCGAGACCAAGATAGTAATCATAGATTTTAAAATTGTATGTGGCACGTAAGATGGCCATTTTCTCGCCGATTGTCGTTGCGGAATTGTCAGTATCTGTCAAGAAAGCTTCGATTAAGGCGTCATAAAGAGTGTTGTAAAGAGTATCGTTAGCAAGAATCGATTGGAAAGTCGGCTGATCATCAGCCGGTTGGGTTACTGTGCTTGTTGATCCTGTGCTGATGACACTGACAACAAGGCTACCGTTTCTCGTTACGCTGTTAGCAATAATTTTGTAGGTCAAGGTGACATTTTCGGCAATAGCACTGGGATAAACTGAAGCAACATATACTTCTTTTTCATCAACAGTGGTTTTAGCATCAGCAACGGTAATTCTCGCCGTTGTATCTGATGTCCAGGTGATGGCAGCGCTATACCAACCTGTTGCTGGTAAATTGAAATCAGCAACAGCGACAGTCGGAATTGATGCAATAAGGGCAGCTTCGATTCGATCGAGCATTAAATCATAGGCATCGATTTTTGCGGGCTGAGTTAATTTGTAGACCAGATAACAATTGGTATCATTAGTACCGGCAAATGATTTGTATGTTGCGGAATAAGGGACTAAATCTTCATCATTGATATCTAGGGTAGAAAACATATAGGTTGCTAAGTTACTTTGGATGGCCTTTGTAGTAGTATAATTTTGAGTAAGGTAAGCATTATCACTGGCGATTAGTTCGTCAGCTGTGCTACCTTCGAGAATATTATCCCGATAATCATCGTAAACATAATTATATATCTGAATAAAATAGCCGAGAACTTCTTCTGGGGATAATGGAGTCGTATTGTTTATAGTAGGAGTAGTAACGTTTTTAATAGCGGTAAAGAGTTTGTTAACAACTAAACCACAAGTCTCGGTGACATTGATGTTTCCTAAATCAAAGATTTCGCCTTCATCGTCGATGGTATAGACGATGACGTCAAGGCTGTCTTTAACGACGATTTGATCCAATTCGTTTTTCGTTACGCTATAATAGAACGTATTTGCGGCTTGGTAATCCGTTGCTAAGGCTTTGGTTTCAAACAAAAGCGAGGCTGCGATAACAATTAGATCGGTTTCTGAATTGATTAGATTACCTAACCCATCGATTTCATATTCTTCACCGTCACCATCGGTATAGATGGAATTGGTTCCAAGAGTATAGATGATTTCTTCTTCAAGGTTTAAAATGTTATCGGAGTCATCATAGTAAAATGGGTCAACAGTTTTCATAGCTTCAACTATTTCTTCGCTTTGGTCAAGCAAAGTTTCAGATGCGAAAGTATAACCATTATAAAGTACTAATTTACTGGAAAGGGTTAGTAAACCAAATTTTTGCATAACGGCAATAGCTTCCGTGGCACTATAAAAACGAATCTTTACCGCCTTAATGTCTTCATAATAATTAGTGACGTAGTCAGCAGCGACTTCCATGTCGGTAACGTTTCCATCAACATCAAGCATATATCGGGTATAAGCTTCACGAGCTAATTCGATAATGACGTATTTTTCAGGATTACTAGAATATCCGACTAAAGTCATATTTTGCTCAAAAGTTGCTTCAAAAGTCGCCAAAGTTTCATCATCGAATTCAGCGATTTCTTGAAGATCGGAGGTGCCATACTTTAGCATGTTGATTTTATCAACAATAATTTGATTATTTTCGGGAAGTGAAACATAGGCGATATAATCTTGAAGTAAATGGGAATCAATCATGTATAAAAGTTGATCAATCCCGTCATTGCCAACGATTTCGTCATATAATTCCTTATTTGTAATTGTATATTTGATGGTATCATCATCATCGATACGTTCGTAAAAAATGCCGTTGGGATCGCTTAAAGCCGGTGTGTTAGAGTTCCCCGTAAGAACGGCGACCAAGACGGCAGAGACGATTACGACGGTGATGACGGAAAAAATAATCACGATTTTCTTTACTAGCGGGTTTTTCATTCAGTTCCACTCCTTATCAAATTTGCATTATCTATCATACCATTATTTCTTATCAAAAACAACTAAAATATTGTGTGTATTTGGTGAATTCATTGGCTTTTAACGGAATCTAAACGGCTTTTAAACGGATTTTTTAAACTCATTTTTGATTGGATCGCGATTTACGCGCGATATAAGGATTTTATATATCCGTTATTGACAAACCTTATAAATGATTATATAATGATTTTGTAAATAGCAAAACTAGTGAAAACTAGTGACGCAAAGCTATAGGGCCTTCGATAACCGATGGTAGCCAGTTGCCGTTATCTTGTTTAAGATGAGGGCGTTTTTTTATTTCTTGAGACAACACTATCAAGAAGAAAAAACGATCTTCCTTGAAAAGATAAGGGCTTTTTTGTTAATATTAACGGATTTTCGTTTGCTTGAATTTCATTTTTTTTGTACAATACTAGTGTATAGTAATCTGAGAGTGAGATGATCATGAATGACGGTAAAAAAACGTTTCTTCTTGTCCTTGGGGATGTTGATTTTTTCGCTGTCTTTACTCGTGATTACGACCCTCAGTTGGTTGACGCAATTGCTTAATGATTCAGTGACGGTCGAGGTTGGATTCGTTGATGTCAACATTGATGTTTTTTTCTTTGATGAAGCCACAGAAGTGGAAACCCTCGCAGCGGAAGTAGTAGTTGGACCGGGAGTTACAAAACCAGGTGTATATCTCGTAAATATCGTTGAAAATTCAAGCGTTTATTTCTTTGATGATTTTCGGGTTCAGATACAAGTGTCGAGCAATGTTCCTACTTATCTTCGAGTGAAGATTTATGAGCAATTAACACTAACATATACCAATTTAGAAGGTGTAATCACCGAATTATCAATTATTAATGATGAATACATGCCTTTTAATTTTGAAACCATTAATTGGTATGACAACCGTCTTATCGACAACTATATCTATTATATGCTACCGGTTCAAAGAGTAGATGCTTTAAACGCAATGATTTTGGACTTAATTGACAGCGCGCCCATTCCAGGAGATTTTACCATTTACTCACCTGGATATTCGCTTCAGATTGCTTTTGGTATCGAAGCCGTCCAGGCATCCGGCGGGCCTTTGAATGTTTGGGGCTTGGCAGTTCCACCATGGAGTACAGTAGAACTACCAGCATCGTGGGAGGTGGAATAGAATATGAACAGACAATACCATATAAAAAATCATCATATCACCCGTTCTCTCAGTGGCGTGACTTTGTTATTGGTGCTGTTTATTTCATCATTGTTTTTCTTTCCGTCCGTATATGCTTTTATGTATAATAATTTAGGACCGGGAGATATACTGGAATTTGATGGTAATTTTCCGAGCGAAGGTTGGTATGCCGGTCTTGACACGATGAGCAGTAGCACTACCTATGTGACTTATACAGACTATCGAGAAGACACTTGCATTTCATATCAAACGCCTGCAGAAGACTGTAACATCAAAGATACAGGTAATATTATCAGAATTGATACAGCTGAAGAATTATATCGATTCTCCATTGATGTATCTTTTCAAAGATATTATGCAAATGAAACAGATAAATTTACAGAAGCTCAGATGGCAGTTATTCTTAATCAAAATTTTGCTTTAGGAAATAATATTGATTATTCAACAATGAACGCAAAAACGTTTGCACCGATAGGTTTTTGGTTCACGACCCTTGATGAAGTTGAACACAAACAGTACTTTACTGGAACTTTTAACGGTCAAGGATTTGTTATTTCTAACTTATATGTCGGTGGCGAAGACGACATGATATTTATTGATTATGAGGACGAACTACCCGTCGATATTGCCGTCGCACCATATTATGCGATTTTCACAATCAATGGGGGAACAATCGCCAACTTAGGACTAGTTGATCCCACCCTTGAGATGATGGAGTTCAACCAAGGTATTACGAAAACGGCCACCCTCGTTGGAAATAACTTGACTGGGGCAACCGTGGATCATGTTTATGTAATCGATACGCGGGAAAGTGTCTATGAAGCTGGTATTCGCTATAAAGGCGGATCAACTTCCGGTGGTTGTACTGCATCAGGTATTATCCATACCAATGATGGTACTTTTACAAACGCTTACTATTCGTCAATAATGGTTGTCAATGGCTCATATTATAATAAGTTTATTTCTCAACCAGTTTTATATCAAAACAACTCTGGTGCAATTATTGGCAATCTTGTTTATGATTCCACCGTATATGAGTATCCGACAGTAACGGTTGGATCTTCAGAATTCGCTGTGGCATTACCTAACGGATATGGCATCGGTGAAACAACCGCTTTACTTAAATCATCAAGTTCCACTTTAAACACAGCAACCGATCTTTGGCATTTTTATCCAAGCGACTGTTATCCCTTATCTCATGGTTTGGATTGGGATGATACTAACGATGTTTATCTCATTCAATCGGCAGTTGATTTGGTTTTCTTTTCGGAGGTAATTGGCTTTGCGACCGTAGATAATAGCATTTCATACGGATATGCCGATTATTATATTAATCAAAATATT
>JAQWBC010000043.1 GCA_028707415.1 Candidatus Izemoplasmatales bacterium | reverse complement strand
ACACAACCCCTTCGAAAAACAAACGGATATACTATCAGCATAAGTTGCTAATTCCGAAACATCACATTTTAAGAAAGTCGCCGCATTGAAGATTCTCGCCCCATCAAGGTGAACTGCCACTCCCCGCGATTTCGCAAGCATATATACATTTTTCATGTACGCTAATGGTAGAACTCGACCTCCATAAGCGTTTTCCACACAAATTAGCTTTGTTCCCGCGGTAAAAGTCGATTTAGTTTTAATTGATTTTGCCAGTTTATCTAAATCCCAGATGCCATTGTTGCTTTCAATAGTATATAGTTGAACCCCAGCAATAATCGAAGATGCTCCCGATTCATGAATTACAATGTGAGCATTTTGATCAACAATAACCTCATCGCCCCGTTCAGCATGAGTAAAAATTGCTAATTGATTTGAGAATGTCCCCGAAGGAACAAATAATGCCGCTTCCTTTTTAAATATCTGCGCGGTCAACGCTTCCAATCGATTGGTTGTCGGATCATCTTCAAAAACATCATCGCCGACTTCACAGGTTAAGATAGCATTTCGCATTTCATCGGTTGGTTCAGTGACAGTGTCACTGCGTAAATCAATATATCTCATAATGTTGTTCTCCCGATAATAATGGCTTTTTGATACATTTTAGACTCTTTAAGGATGCTTTCCAACACTTGCTGGTAGAAAGGCGCATATGGAGAGCCTTTAATCCGATCGATATTTTTTTGGATGATTTCGGTTTCCCGTTGATGATCATAAACAGATAAATCATTTGCCATTTTATACTCAGAAATAGCTGAAACGACTTCCATCCTATGGATAAATAATTCTTGCATTTTTTGATCAATTTCGTCAATCTTATTTCTCAAAATTGATAATTCGTCCATGATGTACCCCTTCAAATTATACTAAGGTAATTATAACATATCTAAAGATACTTGCGGTTTTTATTCCTAAAAAAGCAGAAAAAAAGTCTTGACGAATCAAGACGATTTTGAATGGATGAACTTGTTCAACGCTAATGCGGCTATGGCTCCGTCAGCAACTGCTTTGGCAATCTGTGATAATCCCCCAATACAATCGCCAGCAGCGAACAACCCGGGGATATTAGTCATAAATTTGTCATCAACCACAATCATGTTATTATCAATGAATGCTCCCATTCGTAAAGCGAAGTCGGTCGCAGAAGGCGTCCCGATCGCTACAAAGACGGCATTGATTGGGTATTTGTTGTTATCGGTAATGATTGCTTTGATTAGTTCGTCGCCAACAAAACTGTTGATTGGGTCGGTAATAATTTTAGCCCCTTCAATTTTAACGGAAAGTTGTTTTCCGTTTGTGAAAACGTATAAGTCTGAAGTGAAATTTCGCAATATTTCAAGTTCTTCTGCCATGAATTCGCCTTCACCTAAAATGGCAATTGTCTGTTTGCGATATAGGAAGCCATCACAAATGGCACAGTAAGAGATACCCTTGCCAATGAAATCCGCAAATCCAGGAATCCTTAGATTTGGTCGATTTGACCCAGTAGCGAGCAAAACCGTCTTGGCTTCATATTCATTTTGGTTCGTCTTTACTTTAAACAGTTCCAATTTATCAATATTCAATACTTCCTCCGTGCGGATTTCGATGCCTAAACGTCTGGCTTGGCTCAAACCGTTATCCACAATTTGCCTTCCCGGAAGTGGGCTTGGGAAACCATAATAGTTTTCGATATGATCGGTTTTATCGAGGGCTCCGAAATCTTTCATCAAAACCAACACTTCTAATTTAAACCGTTTTAAATAGATGGCTGACGAGATACCGGCGGGACCTCCGCCCACGACAATGACATCGTACATAAGTTATAAACCTAAATTTCGTAACAAGTCTTCTTTGCGCATTAAACCGACAACTTTTTTAGCAATAACACCATCTTTAAACAAAATAATGGTCGGAATAGTCGAAACGTTATACCGTCTTGCAATCACTTCCGAATTGTCAACATTCAGTTTTCCCACCTTGACTTTGCCCTCTAGTTCAGTAGCGATTTCCAAAATAGTGGGACCTAGCATCATGCAAGGCCGGCACCACGGTGCCCAAAAGTCAACGATGACCGGTAAAGTAGAATCCAATACTTCGGTTTTGAAGTTGCTATCAGTAATTTCTAATGCCATAATTCTAACCCCCTTAAAAAATATTTTTTTATAAATACATTATAACCATTATAGTCAGTAATTTCTAATCATATGCTCATTAATGCTCTTCGTTGTTTTGATTAAACAAAGATATTTGTTGGTAGCCTTGAGTCTTCTCGGTAAGAATCTTACGATAGTTCACAAAAATACAGTCTGCAAGGTCAGAAAGCGAAATATTAGATGTGTCGATTGTTAAATCAAGGCCTTCGATTCTTTCAACATCGAATTCAATCCGATCAGCTACAATTCGTCGTTTTATATCTTCCGGAAGATCTTTGCGACTTTCCATCCTTTGAATTCGAGTTTCCTCTTTGGTTTTAAGAAAAATGGCAACGATTTTGCACATTTTAAGGGCTAGAAATGATTTTAATCCTTGTGGTTCTAAAATTATCAGCTTATCATCACGCAATTCGTTAAGCGGAGTTCCGTAACAATACCCATTATAAACGGCGGTTTCCGCAAAATAATTATGTTTTAACAGATTCATAAATTGAGCGTCCGTGACAAAATGATAATCGAAACCATCAATTTCATTAATCCTTTTAGCGCGTGTCGTGCACGTCACAACGCGTGAAATAGGATATCGATTTATCATTATTTTCGCTGATTCAGTTTTTCCCGAGGCACTGGGACCAACAAGTATTAACATCCGTATCACCCTTTCATCTTTCATTGATAATTATATCACACGGATTTGAATGCGAACATAAAAAACCAAAAAACAGCGTAGCATTATTTTTCGTTTCCAAATCAATGGGAATTATCATTGCATTCCCCTCATTAAACTCATATAATAGAGCCATCAAAGGAGGAAAGCATATGCGAACGATATTTATTGATAAAAGCGATTCAGGAAAAACATTTGAACAATACATTGCCAAACGCTTTTCAATGATAGCTAAACCGCTTTATTATCAGTATTTACGCAAAAAATGCTTTAAAATCAACGGCGTTCATACCCTAACAGGGAAAGAAATTCTCTCTGAAAACGATCTCATCACCTTTTATGTCGATGATAAGTATTTTGATCAAACAGCGGAAAAAACGATTTCTATTCCCATTTTGTATGAAGATGACAAACTCCTGGTTGTTGACAAACCCGAAGGTTTGCTATCACATCCCGATGGTTCTTTAAAAGAAGATGATCTTTTAACCGCTCTATCTAAGCAAAAAAAAGTTCCCTTAGGCACTTTTGCTTTAGTCAATCGCTTGGATTTTAACACTTCTGGACTCCTTCTTGTTGGCAAGAATAGTAACTCGACCATGGAGTTAAACGATGCTGCCCTAAAGAATAGTATTCGTAAATATTATCGATGTTTGGCAGTTGGTTATTTTGATGTGCCTTCAGCTTTATTGCATGCCTATTTATTAAAAGACGAAGTCAGTTCTTTAGTCCGTGTTAGTTCGATTAATTTGCCTCGGGCACAGGAAATCATAACCCGCTATACTGTATTAGCGGAAGGTAACGGACTGTCGCTGCTTGAAGTGGAATTGATTACCGGAAGAACCCATCAAATTCGAGCTCATTTGGCGTTTGTCGACCATCCAGTATTAGGAGACCCGTTATACGGCAATGAAGCCATAAACAAACGCTATGGTGTTCTCAAGCAAGTTTTGCGATCATATAAACTTGCTTTCATGATTACCGATTCATTAAGTCCTTTGGCATATCTAAATGGGAAAATCGTTGAAAAGGATGATCCAACTTGGATACAATATTTGAAAAAATAAAAATGACGCCATCACCAATGTGATAACGTCTTTTTTTATCCAATTCGCTTTCCTTTACAAAATATATGCTTGATGTCGATGTCATTATCAAAAATGATAATATCTGCTGCTTTTCCGCATTCCAATGATCCAATCATCTTATCATATCCCAGCAATTTGGCTGGTGTTAAAGTTAACATTTTCACAGCTTCAGTGATAGGAATGCCGATGTTGATCGCATTGCGAAGCAAGATATCGCCAGAAGCAATACTTCCAGCCAGTTTTTTTGAACCTGCCAAATACACAGCTTCGCCAACATCGACTTGAAATCCCGAGGCATTGCCTAAATGAAACGTTCCTTTCGGCATCCCCGCAGGACTCAAACAATCAGATACTAAAATCATTTTCTCGCTGGTCTTGTTTTTATATGCAAGCATAATCATTTCCGCAGGTACATGCTGCAAGTCACCAATGATTTCTACAAATAAGTCATTTTCGATTAAAGCAGTTTCAACAATTCCTGCCGCTTTTTTTCCTTCAAACTCTTCCGCATTCGAGGTGGCATTATATAAATGGGTCACACTGTTAAAACCGTGCTTCATAGCATCGGTGATTTGCCGCCCAAAAGCATTAGAGTGACCAATAGAAGCATTAATGCCGTGATTACTTAAATAATCGCCCATTATTAAAGCTCCCGGTAATTCACAAGCAATAGTCCAGCGTTTAATAAAGGGGAAAGCAGCGATTAAAGTTTGATATTCATTGGGGTCGGGATTTTTTAACAAATGCTCATCATGCGCTCCTTTTTTCGTTTCTGAAAGGTATGGCCCTTCCATATGAGCGCCAAGCAGACGAACGCGAATCAGCGAAGATTCGCTAGCTTTTTGATACGCAGAAAGAAACGCTTTTTGATCAAACAGCGATGCCGATACCGCCGTTGGAACAAGCGATGTCGAACCGTGCGATAAATGATATTCTGTGATTGTCTTGAAAACTTCAGGTGTGGCTTCCATAAAATCGTGACCACCACCGCCGTGCAGATGAATATCCACGAATCCTGGAGCTACATAATATCCAGCAGCATCAATTACCTCATCGGCAATCGCCGCATTTGTACCCAAAGACAGGATATGACCGTCTTCGATTAATAGGCTTGCACTTACGATTTCCGAAGGTAAAATCACTGATCCGTTTTTGATAAGCGTCCGCATAATAGCCTCCCCTAAAAATGGAATCGTTTTTTAATTTCATCTTTAATCGATTTAGGAAAGAAGAAAACTATAATTAACAGAATGAAAATGGCTAAACCGAAAGCGGCAAGCGATGGCCAAACCACAGTAACAATGTTGAATAGACACAGAATAATCGGAACTAATGAAAAAACCATAATTGTTAATAAGTAAAAAATATAGTCGCGGAAGTTAATTCGGCGAATCCAAATAATTGCCGAAATCGCGACATTGCAAGATAAAAGCGCTAAAGGTGTAACATAGTTTATTGCCCAACCTCTTGCTTCCGGCTCTGTAAACTGTTGATCAATCATATTAAGAATCAAGATCAAAGCTGTAGTTAAAAGTGCCAACTTAAAGGCGATATTTTGCCGAGATAAGACCCCATATCGAACAATCATAAATACATATAATATTGACCCGATGGGAATCAAACTCCATAATTTTCCTTCCCATGCTGTCAAATTAATTGCCAAAAGGACCGCTATCGCCACAATCGTGATAAACAAGATAATCTTTTTAGTTAATGGTAAAACTTCTCGACGCAGGGGAATAAACTTCGGATATAATTCAATCCAGGTTTCATCGTTATCGCCTTGAAGCACTTGATGACAAAGTGGACAGTATTTTTGATTGGTTTGCACGTCAACGTGGCATTTATCACAGTATTTCATCGATATTCCTCCACATAATTGCTTTCCAAAGTCATATGAATGCCTTTACTTGTAAAATGACGGAAAAATTCCCGCTCAATAGTTGTCTCGACAATTGAGCGAGTAAATGTCATGGAAAATTGATCTTTATAGGTGACAACTCCAAAATTTACCGTATTAAAACGACCGGAATAAACACCGACAGAAATTTTATCTATATGTGGTTGCATTGATTCCGGAAAATCAATTTTGCCTAAATTAGAAAAACTTAAAGTATTTAATAATAATCCCATCATGTTATAACCGATTTTCAACACAAATTTTTTGAGAAAATATGGTGTTGCTCGTAAAAAAATATTTTTTTCAAACGATACATTTTCACTCATTTTCCGGATTAATTCTGACTTTTGTAAGCCGTAGGCGAATTGCTTTTTAGTTTCCGCAAGAATTTCATCAAAAGAAATATCGGAGCGGTTCATTACCATTCCCGACTTAACAAAGTTCGTAAAATTGCGAAGCGATTTTGATGGAAATTGTTTTCGCAAGTTGACCGGGACAAAGATTTTAACTGGTTTTTTATTTTCCTTTAGGTGCTCACGATATTGAATATGCGTTATATAGATTGTATAAAGCATTAACGCTGTCAAATATTCAGTGACGCTCGCCTCATTAGCCCGTGCCAAATCCATCATATCTTTTGTGGCAATCGTTGCGGAAATAAGACCAATATTCCCATCTGAAATCGGCGTTCCTTTAATCAAGAACGCTCTCTTTTCAGGTACATGTTTATGATTATGCGGATCATAATATGTTAAATTGCTATCTTCATACTCCTCAACCGTCGGTAAACTATCACGGGTAAGAATTAAATTATCGGGAGTAATCTTAAGTCCTTTTAATAATAAATACTCATAAACAAGCGATTTAATAAGCGCAAAAGCACCACTTCCATCGGCTAAAGAATGGAACATTTCTAAAACAATAGACTTTTTCCAATAATATATTTGGAAAAGATAACCATTGTGTTCTTTCGGACTTAAACTGCCACAAACGCGTTGCGGTAACGGTAAAACAATAAACGGACGTTCGTTGTAGTCCAAATAATTCCAAAATAATCCGCTTTTTAAGCGAACTTTAAACATCGGGTAACGTTCTAAAACGAGGTTGACTGCCTGTTGTAATAAAGCCATATCAATTGTATCTACTAAATCAACCCGAACCCGGAATGTATTCGTTTCTTTTTTTGTCGATATTGCTGGGAATATTTTCGCAGCATTATCGAGCCGATACCAATCATTGGCAATACGGATATGTTCCAATGTAATTTTGCCTCTCATATTCTTTTATATCATATAATTATATCACAGAAGAAATATTTAACAACCCGCCTCATCTTGATTATAGCGCAAAAAAAAGCGACACTTTTGTGTCACCTATGAATGAATTGGATTATCGGCACTAGAACAGACAATATTTTTTCCTTGTTTTTTCGCTCGATAGAGGTTTTCGTCTGC
>JAQWBC010000042.1 GCA_028707415.1 Candidatus Izemoplasmatales bacterium | reverse complement strand
TCCGTTTAGTCGCAAGATTAATTGACAAAGCTTTAAGTAATCCCAATGATGACGGTATTTTAGATGAGGTCAAAATCGGTGTTAAGATTTTGACTGACAATCATCCTCTTCCTTATTGATTTGTTATTAGTATCACCATATTTATTAATCTAAAAATTGATTGTATTATTACAAAAAACATCTGTTGCCTCTGGATATTAATCCAAAGACTACGGATGCTTTTTAAATATCGTAGAAAAACACACAAAAACAAAAAACACTAATTATTTATATATGTTGTTGTATTTATAGAATGATGTGCTTATAATGTACATTAAAAATTCGGATGATGACCACCGTTAAAAGTCATGGCATCAACGGGCGTTTCTTGTGCCTGATTGGTGAATCGAGGCAAGTCTATGGCAAAATACAGGAAAGAAGAAATCATACAAATTGCGAAAGCAGAAAATGTTCGGTATATTCGCCTAATGTTTACTGACATTAATGGAGTCATAAAAAGCGTGGAAATACCAGTTGGAAGATTGGAAACAGCGTTAGCGGGAAAAGTAATGTTTGATGGATCATCAATCGAAGGTTTTGTTCGTATTTTAGAAGCCGACATGTATTTGCGCCCTGATTTTAATACATGGTTAATTTTAAATTGGGAGGAAACTGAATATGGGAAAGTTGCTTGTTTGATTTGTGATGTTTACACTCCAGAGGGAAAACCCTTTGCCGGTGATCCGAGATCAAACCTAAAACGAGTGGCTTCGGAGATGGAAAAATTGGGTTTTTCAGCACTGAATATTGGCTTTGAACCGGAATTTTTCTTATTCAAAACCGACAACGATGGCGAACCAATCTTAACATTTGCGGATAATGGCAGTTATTTTGATCTTTCGCCAATCGATGGCGTCGGGGATTGTCGGCGCGACATTGTTTTGGAGTTAGAAAGAATCGGATTCACTATTGAAGCTTCACATCATGAAGTCGCCCCAGGACAAAACGAGATTAACTTCCATTTTTCCAATATCATCGAAGCTTGTGATAATGTTCAAATATTTAAATTAGTTGTGAAAAATATCGCGACTAGACACGGCCTTCATGCGACTTTTATGCCTAAGCCAGTCGCAAACATTAATGGATCGGGCATGCATACCAATTGTTCGTTAGCCGACATGCAAGGTAATAATGTTTTTTACGATACTTCTGATCCTATGGGGTTATCACATATTTGTCGGCAGTGGTTAACGGGAATTTTAACACATTCAAGAGGGTTTTGTGCCGTTACTAATCCATGTGTTAATTCATATAAACGATTAGTTCCGGGTTATGAAGCGCCTTGTTATATCTCATGGTCAGAGCATAATCGATCAGTCATGGTTCGGATTCCTGCCGTTAGAGGTGTAGCGACACGGACGGAGATTCGAAATGTTGATTGCGCATGTAATCCCTATTTGGGAATGGCAGTAATCTTAGCATCGGGACTAGATGGAATTAAAAACAATCTCCCGCTTATCGGTCCGGTAAACGAAAACCTTTTTGCTCTAAGTCAAGAAGAGAGAAATGCAATCGGTGTTAAAAATCTTCCCAGTGACTTACGCGAGGCAATCCAAGCTTTAACCGAAGATTTGGTGGTAACGGAAGCTCTGGGCAACCACATTTTAACAAAATTTATCGAGTTGAAAAACCATGAATGGTTTGAATATCGGACAGAAATATCGGAATGGGAGATTCACAAATACATTAAGATGATGTAGAAAAACGGACCAGTAGCTCCATGAAGATAAATAAATCTTCATTTCGTTACGCGCCCTTTTATATAGATAAACGGAAATGGCTATATATAGACAAAAAACATTAACTTAAATTGGTGTTGTTTTATGAAGAATAACCAAGCGTTTCCTTCTGCAACGCTTTAAAATCGTCAATGGTAAAAAAATATTTCGTCTGACAAAAATGACAGACGGTTTCGATGGTTAGATTATTGTCGATCATTGATTGAAGTTCGTCTTTCCCCAACGAGGTTAATCCTCTTGCAAACCGATCTCTCGTACAATCACAAGCGTATTTTAAATCTAGATACTCCACAAACTCGTGTTTGCCTTTGGTAATCTCGTTAATGATCATTTCCGGAGAATAGCCTTCGCGAATCAGATCGCTGATGGGTCGAAGATTCTTGATATTGTTTTCAATTTCATCAATAAGGTCTGGTTTTGATTGTGCCCCAGGGAGCAATTGTAAGATAAAACCACCGGAAGCCTTCACACTGTTATCATCATTAACAAGCACTCCGAGTCCAACCGATGAAGGCACTTGTTCACTTGAAGCAAAATAATACGCGAAGTCATCGCCGATCTCGCCCGTTTGTAAAGCGGCACTACTGGTATATATATCACGAACCTTAAGGTTTTTGGTCACATGTATAAACCCGTCTTTGCCAACAACGGCACCAACAGCGAGTTTATTGGCATTAGTCGACATATGAACATGGGGATTGCCAACATAACCACGAACCTCTCCTAATGCGTTTGTGGTGGCGACGACGCCGCCAAGAGGACCGTTACCATCAATCCGAATGGATAGTTCCATATCACCCTTGTACATTGCGCCCATGATAACACTCGCAGTGAGAACTCGTCCCAAAGCCGCTGTCGCTGCAGGCCAAGTGTCGTGTTTTAAACGTGCTTCTTCGACTAAATCGGTTGTTTTTGCGCCATAGATACGGACAAAGCCGTCAAATGCATAGGCTTTTACTAAATAATCTTTCATTAAATCACTTCCTATATGATATTATATCATGCGAATCCTTAAAGCGATTTGTATTTGTTTTCCCCCTTGGATGCGATATAATCAAGAATAGTGAGAGTGATGCTATGAAATGGAAAATTAGAAATATCGAGATTGATAATCAAATTGTTATGGCCCCGATGGCCGGGGTGACTAACCAGGCTTTTCGTATAATTGCCAAGCGGTTTGGAGCGGGACTTTTATATTCCGAAATGGTTTCGGATAAAGGATTGGATTACAAGAATAAAAAAACAATGGGTATGTTAGATATTGATTCAACAGACCATCCGATTGCTATGCAGATATTTGGCGGCGAGGTCTTGACAATGATTGAAGCCGCGAAATGGATTGACCAAAAAACAACCGCTGACATTATCGATATCAACATGGGGTGTCCGGTTAACAAAGTGATTAAAAATGATGCTGGTTCTAAACTGATGCAACAACCAAAAAAAGTTTTTGAAATTGTTCAAGCGATTGTTCAAGTGGTAAAAAAACCAGTCACAGTAAAAATCAGAAGTGGATGGGATCACGAGCACATAAACGCCGTTGAGATTGCTTTACAAGCAGAAGCCGCGGGCGCAAGCGCTATTGCCGTCCACGGCAGAACTCGTACACAAATGTATTCGGGAAAAGCCGATTGGGATATTATTCGTCAAGTCAAAGCCGCAGTGAAAATCCCTGTTATTGGTAATGGCGATATCACCTCTCCTGAGCACGCAAAACAAATGCTTGAGATCACCGGATGTGATGCGGTAATGCTGGGAAGAGGTACGCTTGGCAATCCGTGGTTAATCAAACAGACCGTTGATTTTTTAGAAACAGGCACATATGAAAAAGAAATCTCGCTTGTTGAAAAACGACGCCAAATATTTGAGCATATGCAAAATCTAGCTGATTTAAAATGCGAAAAGATTGCGGTGTTGGAAATGCGAACTCATGCTGCTTGGTATATAAAAGGGTTGCGTAATTCCGGACAAATAAAAGACAAAATCAATCGGGCTAAAACAATCGATGATTTAAAAATTATCATTATTGATTATTTCGATACGTTAGAAAAAGAAATATAAAAAAACAACTGCTATTTCGGAAACATATTCCGATTGATTCCAGTTGTTTTTTTATATTTTATACAGAAAAATTATATGCTGTTTTATTAACGGGTTAGATAATGTATTGCTTATAGAGATTGAATAAGTGATCATTTAATTCGGCATCGATATGGATTCCGTCGTCAAGATATTCGGTCGAAAAAATTTGGGTTTTGTCTTTTAAAAAACTATAGATGTTTCCTTTTTCAAAGGGGATAATCATTCGGACGCGGTGAAGAGAATTGTAAAGAATATTATCAATTAATTTTATTAATTCTGGGAAGCCTTCTCCGGTAACGGCGCTAACACTTACACAAGGAGAAAGTTGCGAGATTTCCGGGGCAGGTAATAAATCCAGTTTATTTAAAACATAGATAACAGGAATATCTTTCGCTTCAAGATTTTTCAGAACCGCTTCGACGACATCGACTTGTTTTTTGAATTGTGAATTAGCAGAGTCGATGACATGAAGGATTAAAGTTGCTTCTTTGATTTCTTCAAGAGTTGATTTAAAAGCTTCAATTAAATGGTGGGGTAATTTGGAGATAAAACCAACCGTGTCGGTGATTAGGAAGCGATGATTGTTTTTTAAAGTGACAGCACGAGTTGCTGTTTCTAGTGTTGCGAATAACATGTTTTTCTCGAACACGTATTTCTCAGAATTTTCGATTGAATACTCTAACATTTTATTGAGTAGTGTGGATTTTCCGGAGTTCGTATATCCCGTGATTGCGACAGTAAACGTATTATCCTTTTTGCGTTTTTCTCGTTGCGTTCGACGAATCGATACCAATTCTTTTAAATCATCATGCAAGCGAGAAATTTGTTCTTTTAAGAATCGTCGATCGAGTTCAAGTTGTTTTTCTCCCGGACCTTTTGATCCGGTCCCACTACGTTGCCGCGAAAAGGAAGAATTCGCCCCAACAATTACTCGTGGTAACATGTATTCACATTGTGCTAATTCAACTTGTAACATCGCTTCTTTGGTCTTGGCACGACGCGCAAAGATGTCTAAAATTAGAACCGTTCGATCAATTACTTTAATTTGCAACGCTTTTTCTAAATTTCTCACTTGGGTTGGTGATAATTCATCATCGAAGACAACAAGATCGGCTTCTAGGTTAATAATAGCTGCTTTCAGTTCTTCGACTTTACCCGGGCCGATATAAAAATTGGCAGTGGGTTTATCCATCTTTTGGATTATCGTTTCTAAAACGACAATCTCGCAGGCTTCGCATAAGCTTTTCAGCTCGGCCATCATATAATTAAAATCGACTGTGTCTTGTAAATGCAATCCAACCAAAATTGCTTTTTCCACGTTTTCACCTCTTTCGATATGGTGGTTATTAATCCAACATCTTGGTAGACTCTCATTATATATTGTGTTTCACTAAAAAGAAATACCCTTTATATCGTTATCGAAATATGATATAATCAATTCACATATTTTCTACGGTGCGAGGGAATGGAATGAAGCTGAATTTAAGGGCTATCAAAGGAAAAATTCATCAATTCCGAGAAAAAGCATCCGCGTGGTTCACGGAAGTTTTTTCGAGTCCCAAAAAGACGATTTTCTTTTTAGGAATGTTTGTCTTTACGGTTTTGTTTTTAATCCAAATCACCATCATTTTGATAAGTAATTCATTTTATAACGGTGGTTCTGACGACGTTTGTCAGTATTATCCGATGATGAATGACTTCATCTTAAAAATCAAGACCGGCACATTGTCTTGGTACAATCTTAACAATTATTTAGGCGCTTCTTTTTTTTCCGACACATATTATGTGCCAATCGATATCTTTACCTTTATAACTTTCCTTCTAAGTTATGTAATGCCGATTGGTGTTGCTATCTCATCAACGGAACTAATCAAAGCTTTGGCAGGAGTTATGATTCTTGCATATTATTTCTACTTGAAGGGTATGAAAAATCGAACGATTTTTTGGATGGGAGTTATATATCTCATCAGCGGTGGATCGGGCTGTTTTATGGCTTTTCCCGCCTTTTTCTCACTGATATTTTATTTACCCTTTTCGCTATTAGTAATCCATTGGTTTCAGCAAAAGAAAGCGTGGATTGTTCCACTTTATGTAGTTGCGTTGGTTTTCTATAATTTTTACTGTGCTTATATGGCTATTGCATTTATGTCGGTCCTTTACATAATCGAGGCTTTAAAAAAAGCCAGATTCAATATTTTGATTTTTCTTCGCGATGGAGCGGTGTTTCTAGGATTGATTCTCTTGGGCGTTGCGATGTCGTGTGTTATGTTGATTCCCGCAGTCCAATTTATTATGGAGAGCACGGAACATTCGGCGGGAGCGGTTTGGCAATGGGAAGTGACAATTGGCGAATGGGAACTTACTTTATTTAAGCCGGAAATATATATTCGCATTTTAGCCAAAGCGTTTACTGCGCAGCGATCGGTTGGGTTTTTAGGCTTTTTAGGACCGGGATATTACGGTTATGAACACGTATCGCTTTACATATCTTTGGTGGGAATCACAATTATGTCGTATGTTTTTTTCATGCGAGACAAGATTAGTTGGATTTATAAAATTGTGATTGTTGCATTTTCAATTATGATGATTTTCCCCTTCTTTTCCTATTTGTTTTCCGGGACTGAGTATTTAATTGACGTTCCTTATACCCGCTGGATTGATACCCTTCCTTTGCTAGAAATTGTTATTTTAGCTCACGTTTTTGATAAGTACGGATTTGAAAACTTGAAAATGAAATGGCTGTCCATTCCAATTGTGTTATCATTGGCTTTGCTAGCGTATTTAATTTATTATTATTATACAAAATTGACAACGACGACTGTGTACGCAGAAGAAGCCTTAATCGCTGATGCGGTTTTTCTCGGATTGGCAGCTTTATACTTGCTTTTGATTCTTATATTCGGATGGGTTAAACGACTTAAATGGGTTCGGGTTATTTTTTGGATTGAATTCGTTGTTGCCATGGGGTATATGTATGGCATAGCCTACTATATTCCGAACAAAATCACCATGTTTAACGATATGGAATCAATCAATGATTTTTTGAATGAAAACTTAGAACAAGACCAATTCTATCGCGTCTATGTCGATGTTGAAAGATTCAATGTTCAAGATGAAAACTTCAACCGGATGACAACCTTTTACACAAACACGATGAAAATATTTCATTCTTGGTCTGATTCGGAAAGCGATCAGCTCGTCACCTTGCTTTTTAGCACCGAAACATATGGTGGAACAATTAACGAACGAATTGAAACTCAAGAAAAAACCCAATTGAACACTTTTACTTTGTATTTAAATCACGTTTTGGGATATAAATATCTCTTGGTCAATGCCGAATATGAATATAATTTGCCGGAAGAATATTTCACTTTGATTGAACCAAGCGAACCCAACGCAAAATACAAGCTATACGAAATTGTTGATTCAGAACCTTTCCAAGTTT
>JAQWBC010000041.1 GCA_028707415.1 Candidatus Izemoplasmatales bacterium | reverse complement strand
GGGCTGTTTAATGCCTATCGGTTATATTCGCAAATTGAACTAGAGAAACAAACTCATGATGCTCACGAAGACGTAGTAGTAACAAAAACAGTATTTGATGGATTTAAAAAGGTATGTAATGATGAGCTTAAGATTTGTTTGCCGATGGAAAACGAATCACCCGCAACCAATTAAATTTTAAATAAATAAATTTTAATTAAAAAAAACCTTATCAGAATAAAATATACCCTGCAAAGGACCTTTTTTTAGACTGTCCATTTTACAGGGTATATTATATTTTTAGTCATGACTTTTTTTATGATTATACCAATATAATACCTAAAATAGATTTGAAATGAAAGTGGTATTATTGTTTTTTTCTCTACTTTCTCTTCATTTTATTTCTTTAAATTTAATAAGATATTGAGTTGCGTTTACATACTTTAGTAACAAGATAATCAATATACTCTTTATTAAGCTATTAATAATCTATCGATATCTTTGGATTGAATTTAATATACAAGCAGAAATGAACGAAATTAAAATTGGTAACAAAAAAATAAGAAAGTAGTATTCAAAATTCCAAGAAGGGTGCGCAAATTCATATTTAATCAATAAAAAAACATTGATTGATATTAAGAATAGTATTGAATGGATAATTAAAACTTTATTCATTTCTTGAACATATAATTTAACTAAAATTCCAATTAAAATACTCGAAAAGATAATAACTAGATATAACCAACCCATATAATAAATCCTTCCTGATACTTCTAAATTTTAATAAACAAAACTCCAAAAATTATGTTTGTTTATTTTATTTCCAGCAAGTATTATTAAATACTTTCTCGCAGGTTATTTTTGTTATTTCGCGGTGTTTATGCTATTACGATAGACGACAAGACGGCAGAAAAGGAATTCGGTTACCATATTGATCACCATAGTTGGTAATAAAATCAAATAATCATTCCATCCGAGACGTTCCAAGGCAACTCCCCACCAAATCGATAGCGGTGTAAAAACACAGTAATATAGGAACACCTTAAGCATCGCAACAGGAACATTGGTGGCGGATTTAAAAGTAAATTTACGATTGATGGTAAAGTTCCAAAGGACCGAAAAGACTAACGCGATGAAATATGCTAAACCGTATTCCGAAGTTAGCCAAGCGGATCCGGCAAAAAAATTTTCAAAAATCAAATTTAGGATTGTAAAAGAGAGAATTTGAATAATTCCGGCTGAAATCGAGAACAAAGTGAATTTTAAAAACTGAAAGAAATTCTGTTTCGGGGAAAGCTTGGTTTCTGCATTAACAACGATTGGTTCATTCATGTTTTCCATTCTTGTGCCCATCCTTTTTTTAAAGAACCATGATGACGGGAGTAATCATCGGTTCCCGATTTGTTTTTTGAGAAATATACTTACCAAGTGATTTGATGAGGTCGTTCTTAATACCATTGATGTTTATTTTTTTGCCAACTTCCAGATAATGATCAGTAATATCAAGAGCTAAAGTTTGCAATGTTTTGATCATCTGCTCATTATCTTTCATAAAAATGAAACCGCGAGAGATGATAGTTGGAGTACATATGACTTCACGACGGTCTTGATTAATTGTCATGACGACCGATAGCAAACCATCCTCTGATAATTCACGTCGGTCTTTGATTACTTGTGAACCGACTTCGCCAATTGCTAAACCATCCACATAGACATCGGAAGTGTGAACTTTACCTGCCATTCTTCCGGTGTCTTTGGATAAAGCCAAAATCTGACCATTGTCCAAGACGTAAACATTATTAGCATGAACTCCACAGTCAATTGCGAGAGCGGCATGAGTTTTTAACATTCGATATTCACCATGAATGGGCATAAAATATTTTGGTTTCATCAATTTTAACATCAATTTTAACTCGTTTTTCCCACCATGCCCGGAAGCGTGAACATCAGCGAAAGGAGATTTAGTAACTACTGACGCTCCGTTTTTGTATAACAAGTTAATGGTTTTATTGACACTTTCTTGATTGCCGGGGATTGGAGAAGAAGATAAAATAATCGTGTCACCGGGGATTAATGCAATTTGTTTATGCGTCCCTGAAGCGATTCTTGATAAAGCAGCCATCGGTTCGCCCTGGGAACCAGTACATAAGATGGTAAGATTCTTCCGGCTGATACCGGTCATGTTCCGGCTATAAAGGAATGTGCCTTCGGGAGCGTGAATATAACCGAGAGCCGAGCCGACTTCGATGGTCTTTTCCATGCTACGGCCGAAAACGGCAATTTTACGATTGGTTTGAACTGATGCTTCAACTATCTGTTGGATACGGTGAACATTGGAAGAAAAAGTCGCGATGATTACGCGTCCAGCAATGGATTTAAATAAATCATGAATCGTTGCCGAGACTTCTTTTTCCGATTCGGTGAAGTCATCGAGTTCTGCGTTGGTGGAATCAGATAACAAACATAATACACCTTTGTCACCAATCCAAGCCATTTTAGCGTAATTGGCATCATTACTAGTGGGGGTGAAATCAAACTTGAAATCACCGGTGTGCACAATGGTTCCTTGCGGGGTATCAACAGTAATTCCGAATGAATCAGGAATGGAGTGGTTGGTGCGAAAGAAACTGACTTGGAAATTATCAAAACGAATAATTTCATTTTCAGTAAATTCGTGATACTTTACCTTAAGCTCCGGAAATTCCTCCATCTTTTTTTTGATAATTCCAAGGGCAAGACCATTGGCGTAAATCATGGGAATATTTACTTGTTTTAACAAAAAAGGGATTCCACCAACGTGATCTTCGTGACCGTGAGTGATGAATAATCCTTTAATTTTAACTTGATTTTCAATCAAGTAAGTATAATCGGGGATTACGTAATCAATTCCCATCAAGTTGTCATCGGGAAATAAGATTCCCGAATCAATGATGAGAAGTTCATTGGCGTATTCCACGCAATACATGTTTTTACCGATTTCGCCTAAACCGCCTAAAGCAAAAATGCCAACTTCGTTAGGCTTGAGATTTTCGTTTTGCATGAAATTTGATTTCCTTTCCAATAAAACTGAACGGAATTTCACTCTGGATACCATTATACATAATAAAGATCGAATATGCAAATGATAAAACAAAAATAACTGATGCTTCTTGTGACCTTCTCCGTGGAAAAGGCCCAAGATGTCAGTTACACTTTCAATCGAAATCGTTCCGTGATATAATGATTTCAAAGAGGTGAGACGAATGATTGCACGGATTTTGGTCGATATCCCGGTCAAGGCTGTTGACCGACTGTATGATTATTTAGTCCCAGATATCTTAGAAGATGTTCTTGAGGTGGGAATGCGAGTTATTGTCCCATTTGGTAATCGAGAACTGATGGGTTATACCTTAGAAATTACGATGGTCTCTGATTCGGGAAAAGCATTGAAACCGATTATTCGGATTTTAGACATCGAGTCATATCTGACTTTCGAATTGATTGAACTTGCCAAACAAATTTCGATTGACACGACAACGATTTTGATTAAGGTTTTAGAAACAATCCTTCCCTCAGCGTTCAAAGCTGTATATACGGTAAAACTTCAATTAATTGATCCCAGCGATTTGAACGAGGCGATTTTGTCACTTTTTAAATCAGGAGACGAAATCATCTATAATGATGCTTTAGTTGATATGATACCGGATATAAAAAAAGCAATTAAAAAGAATAAAATAAAACAAGTATATGATATTAAATCAAAAAGCCACCCAATTACAAAACGAGCAGTCATCTTAAGCGATTCGGGATATTTGCCAAAAACCGACAAGCAGCAACAAATTTTGAATTTTCTTAAAGGTTGTGAAGGTAAAGCTGCCCTTATTTCTGAAATTATCAATGATTGTGGCGTTACCGAATCAGTATTAAAAACACTGGAAAAAAAGGGTGCGATTCGCTATTTCGCTTTGGAAAAATACCGTTCAGTAATTAATAATCACGATGTTTTGGACAAACAAGTCGTTTTTAATGACGATCAAAATCGTGTTTTTTCAGAAATTCTTGCTCATATCGATCAAAACGAAACATTCTTGTTACACGGTGTAACCGGATCAGGAAAAACGGAAATTTATTTGGCCGCAATTGAAGAAGTAATAAAAAGGGGAAAAGAAGTTATTTTTCTAGTTCCCGAGATTGCTTTGACTCCGATGATGGTACATCGATTTGAAGCTAGATTTAAAAACCAAGTTGCTGTTTTGCATTCGGGATTATCAATCGGCGAAAAGTATGACGAGTGGCGGAGAATCATCAGAAAAGAAGTGACGATTGTCATCGGGGCGCGGAGCGCCATATTCGCTCCCTTTTCCCATTTAGGAATGATTGTTATTGATGAGTGTCACGAGACAACGTATAAACAAGATGATATGCCGAAGTACTATGCCATTGATGTTGCTATCCATCGAGCAAAGTATTACGGGATCCCCGTATTGATGGGTTCGGCAACGCCGAATATTGAAACATACGCTCGTTACAAACGTGGGTATATTAAATTACTAGAGCTTCCGGTTCGCGCCAATAAATGTCTGATGCCCAAGCTTGTTGTGGTGGACATGAAGACTGAATTCAAAAAAGGAAACCTTAGTTCGATTTCCGAACAATTAAAAACCGAAGTACAAGATCGTCTCAAACGAAAAGAACAAGTGATTCTTCTTCTTAATCGCCGTGGTTATTCGACATTTGTAATTTGCCGAGATTGCGGCCACGTCATCTCTTGCCCAAACTGCGATATTTCTTTAGCATATCATGAAATCGATCATTCTTTAAAATGCCATTATTGCGGACATAAAGAAGATTTAAATAAGACTTGTCCCAAATGTGGCTCTGAGCATCTTCGTTATATGGGAACGGGAACGCAAAAAATCGAAACCGAGATTGAAATGCTGTTTCCAAGCGCAAAAATCATCAGAATGGATAATGATTCAACACGGACTAAGAATGCTCACGAGAAACTTCTTGATGCCTTTTTAAATCATGGAGATATTTTACTTGGAACGCAAATGATCGCCAAAGGACTCGATTTCCCACGAGTGACTCTTGTCGGAATCATCCAAGCAGACTCTAATCTATTTAATGCTGATTTTCGCAGCCCCGAAAAAACATTTCAATTAATTACGCAAGTGTCCGGAAGGGCCGGAAGGGGAAATGTCGAAGGAAAGGTAATTGTTCAAACATATAATACCAACCACTATGCTATTCGGTTTGCCCTCGATAATGATTATCTTGGGTTCTATCAATATGAAATGTCGATTCGAAAAGCTGCCAAGTATATTCCTTTTTACTTTTTGACTGAAATTCAATTATCTGGCGTAAATGTCCGCGACGTTTTTCTTAGAGGCAAAGAGATAGTGAATCGATTACGAAATTCATTTTCTAAGGAAACCATTATTTTAGGCCCCGTTTTACCACCTATCGGTAGAATAAATAATCGCTATCTTTGTCAGATTTTGATTAAATACCGCAATGAACCACATCTTGATGAACTATTGTTCGAAATTTACGATCAATACAATTCCTTAGAAATATTTGTCAATATCGACAAGAGTCCGATGTAGGAAGGAGATATAATTGAACCGCCCCAAGAAAGACGATTTGATTATTCATAAAATGATGAAAATAATTTTTGTTGGCACCACAGTTTTTGCGGTTCCGATTTTGGAAGCATTAATTCATAAATACAAGGTTTTGTTGGTTGTTACGCAACCAGACCGACGTGCTGGACGAAAACAAATGTTAAAGCCTTCGCCGGTAAAAACGTTTGCCATAAAAAATCAACTTGACGTTTTTCAACCGGAGAATATTCGTAAAGAATATCAATTGTTAATCGATCTCAATCCGGATTTAATCGTTGTTGCAGCCTATGGACAGATGATTCCCTCCATTATTTTGAAATTGCCGAAATTTCATTGTATCAATGTTCATGCTTCGTTACTTCCTAAATACCGTGGCGGTGCTCCAATGCATCGGGCAATTATGAACGGTGATACCGAAACCGGAGTAACCGTCATGTATATGGCCGATAAAATGGACTCAGGAATGATTTTATCGCAAAAAACGCGGCCGATCCAAGACAGTGATACGGTTGGATCGATTGAACATCAATTAGCAATTGACGGTAGCGAACTATTGTTAGCCACTTTACCTAAGGTTTTTGATGGCAGCGTTATTCCCATTGCCCAAGACGAGACAAAAGTGACGATTGCTTCTAACATTCGTCACGAAGACGAATTTATTGATTTTAATAAAACTAAAAAACAAATATTTGATCACGTCCGCGCTTTAAATCCCTGGCCAGTTGCTGCTGCTAAAATCGACAATATTTTGTTAAAGATTTACTCGGTAGTGCCCTTATCTGATAATTGGGAATCATATGAGCATCATGCAAATGGAACAATTATCAAAGCTAATAATCTTGAAGTATTGGTCAAAGTCGCCGATGGGATTATTGCCTTGAAATATGTGCAAATCGCGGGAAAAAAACCACTTGATATTAAAGACTTAATGAATGGATCGGGCAAGAACATCTTCACCGTCGGGAAAATCATCAATTAAGTTGACGTTTACTATGTAAAATATGGTATAATAAAATGTTAGGTGATATCAAAAAAATCGCTGAAACTTAACGGAAAGAGGAACCAAAATGACTCGTAAAAGAAATCTTTTTTCTCGTGAAGAGATGTATACAATGAATGTTCAAAAGCTTGAGGAACGTGGAGTTAAATTAGAAGACATTGCGGATATTGCGCTTCGTCAACAATCGAAATGGAAGCCAGATATTACCTTTCAAGAATGTTTTGAATCGGTACAAAAAATCTTGTCACTTCGGGATGTCTTTCATCTTTTACAACTTGGAGCCGAGATAGACCGATTGACTGAAGCAAAAGCTTTTCAAGGTCCAATTCAAGAGGTTCTCGATTCAGACTTAGGGCTTTTTGGAATTGACGAATTATTCGGGTTGGAATTGGCAGGTCTATATGGAACCATTGGAAAAACCAATTTTGGCGATATCGATGTCAATAAACCAGGAATCATTTCCGTACTAAATGATGCTGGGAAAAAAGACCATACTTCTTGTCATACCTTCATGGATGACATCGTTGGGGCTTTGGCAGCAGCAGCTTCGACACGCGTCGCCCAAGTGGAAAACGAACTTGAAGCTCGTAAAGATCCGAGTATTATCGAACAGCCAAAATTATTTTAGCCTATTTTCAATAATTAAATGCGAAAGGGAGTGAATCCAGATGGACGACCGCGAAAAAACATTGGATGAGTTCCTCCGCAAAAATGACAGTTCGCTTAAACGTAAATTTGCTAAGAACACCAAAACAGATG
>JAQWBC010000040.1 GCA_028707415.1 Candidatus Izemoplasmatales bacterium | reverse complement strand
AAAAAGCCGTTGTGATTACGCAACGGCTTTATAAGTATGATCCTCTATTTTTATATCTAATCGATTAAGTACCCATAAGTAGAGTTAATTTCCGTTTTAGTCACAAAAGCAAAATTATTGTTCATATCAAACATTTGAATTTTGTTGTTGGAAATGGTATAGATATAATTATCGATAATTATTGTTCGATCAATTGAATCCCAATACCAGAGACTACCACCATATACGTCGCCGTCCATATGTGATAAAATCGTAATCAACTCTAAAGATCCCGAGTGATGTACTTTGAAAACATAGACGTTTTGTGAACTTGAAGAATAATCATCATAATACTCAAAAATCGGAATTGCAACATATGTGAAGTCAGCACCATCAGGAGTAAACGATGTGAACGCTTGATGATCCCAGGCAACGTTTGTATAACTGTATTCGCCCAGCGCTTGATAGTATCCAATCGCTGAAACCCCGTCGTCATCGGACCAATATAGTTCAACTTTTACTCCGGTAAACCATGATCTAGTGCCATCGGTCTCCGAAGCTCTGCCGACTCCTAACAACAAATTTTCATTAATATCGTGAATGTATTCATTGACACCCTCTTCATGCAATTCATCCTCAATGACCGGATTTGCCGGATCGGTAAGAATGATTTTGTACATCGGATCACTTTGAAAAGCAGTTACTATGTAGGCAATATCCCCTGTGAAGCGAACAGCATAAATGCGTTCATTGGGTAATCCTAGTCCGCCAAGTTCACTGATAAGATTCATCGTATCAAGCGATGTAGCGTCAAGAACGAATAAAGAGTTTTCAATTTGCATAGATCCAGTTTCGTAATTATAATTGGTTGTCGCAACTCGAAATGTTCCATTATACTCATCCATTGAGAACTGATTGAGGGGAGATCCAGAAACCTGACCAATGGCTTGGAAAACTAAACTATGATTGCCATCGATACCAAAACGGAGAATATAAGTTGTATAATCATACCAACCACTAAATTCATCGTAGGTGTAGCGGTACACAACCATATAGAGGTTGTTAAGGCTCATATAGATTTGATAAGAACTACCAAGATAAGCATTGACAACAGCCGGTGTATCATCAGTCACCGAAAAAGACACCAGCAACATATAATTAACCGAATAATTATCATTAGGCATGACGTAAATATTTTGCGCCGGCAAATCGATATCTCCGGTTCCGTAATAAGAATCTCGATAAACAGGATAATAAGCCTCTTCATCAGAGAAACCATAATTAATAACATAATTGTTCATGAATAGATAAACATATCCGTCGATCATCCGTGCATCACTGATATAAGAATTGTCAAAGAATAATTCTTTTGTAATTGTCGGATCAACAGTATCGCTTACCATGCTTACATCGAAAACGACAATTTTAGCACCATAACTGTAATGGTACCAGTAGTAAGTGTCATCACTGTTTTTTGATTCAGTGTATGTGTATTGATAAGCAAGCAACACAATCCGTCCGTCTTCCAAAAACATTCCTGAAATGTAGCCGTTTTCCATATCATATGTGTATTCGATGTTTAGTGTGTCCGCATTAATAATCATGAAACGCTCCCAAGTGCAGACATAGATGTGATAACCATCAGTCAACACCGTATCATGCTCAGCAACCCCATCAACTTGATTGTTTGATTCACTGTAGGTTCGTTCGACTCCGCCGACCGTCTCATTTATCGAATCTTCATATGAAGCACTTTCTGTCGTTACATCAATTACTCCTGCATTTTTAAACAAATACCCGTATTCAGTTTCGTCATACAATGTCGACAAGTAAAGTTTTAATTCCTCATAGTTTTCAAAATTATCAATACTTGTTGCGACTGGCAAATCAGTCACTTCTTTAGTTGTGGTCTGCTCTACTTGGTCACACGCTAATAATCCAATAAAGGTAAACGCGAAAAGAAAACCTAATAAAGTCCGTTTCCAAAATGATACATTTTTCATTATTTGACCTCCTTATTTGCTTTACAATATATAAACAAAGTCGAGAGTCATTCTATTGGTAAAACTCAAAAAAAAGACAAAGTATCGTTACTTTGTCAATTCGATGAACAAATCAATATCTTGTTTAATCAGTTCCAAAGAACCAATCCAAAATGCTTTATTAGTTACATCAATGCCAGCCATTTTAGCAGTGTCTTCAACAGTACTGCATCCAGTTGCCTTGAGAACTTGATCATATTTTGTCACAAATGCTTGGGGATCTTTCAAATACTGAGCATATAGCCCTTTTGCAAAAAGTAATCCAAACGCATATGGGAAATTATAGAAACTAAGTCCACCACTATAATAGTGTGATTTGCATAACCACATATAGGGATGCAGGAAATCTGGATCGAGTCCATCACCATAGGTTTGTTTTTGCGCATCTTTCATAATCGCTTTTAACTCGTCTTCGTCATAAATAGTGGTCTTTCGTCCTTCAAAAACAGTCTTTTCAAATATAAAGCGCGACAGAATATCGACGATGACTTGCGTATAGTCTTGAATCGACGATTCAAGCAAACTAATCTTTTCATCTTTGGTTTGAGCATCGTTTAAGGCCGCTTTATTAACAATTGTTTCGCAGAATGTTGAAGCTGTTTCGGCTACGGGCATTGTATAGTCGGCATTTAAAATCGAGTTTTCGAAGATACATTCACCATGATATGCATGCCCTAATTCATGAGAAATGGTAATAACGTCTCCAAACATCCCGGTAAAATTAGTCAATACTCGGCTTTCTTTCAACGGATAAATATTATCGCAGAATGCTCCACCGACCTTACCATCGTGAGGATAAAAATCAATCCACTCCTCTTCAAAAGCCTTTTTCGCCATCAAATATAAGCGTTCGTTAAAGGTCCGAAAGTTTTTTAAAATATATTCCTTCGCTTCTAAAATGGTAAATGTTCTCGCATTGTTTCCCATCGGAGCGAACAAATCATAGAACGGCAAACCATTTTTGTGACCAAGTAATTCGCCTTTCCGTTTCATATATGCCCGAAACACCGGCAAATACGATTTGCATACATCAATCATTGTATCAAGCGTTTCCCTTTGCATTCGGCTTTTGATCAAAGCTTCATCCAGCGGAGAAGTATATCCGCGCAATTCAGAAAGTGTATTTACTTCGCCTTTAATGCCATTTAAAGCAAAGCACACCGCTTTCTCAATCTGTTTATAGCTTCCCAGTTCAGCATGATATGCTTGTTTACGAACTTGAGCATCAGAATCATAGGCCATGTTTCTCACTTGAGAAAGAGTAATTTTCTCGCCTTCATAATCAACAATCAGCGTCGAGGTTAATAACGCTTGCAACCGGTGCCATGATGATGACCCAGTTTGCTTTAATTTACTAACCAATAGTTCCGTTTTTTCATCGAGCATGTATTTGGCATTTTGGACAATTTCTCGAAGATAAAATTCGTGCTCCTTGAGAAATGGGCTGATAGTGATATCCACATCCAGTTCTGGATACTTGGCAACCCATTTTTGGAATATAGTATTGGTCTTCGTCAACTCGGTGATTTTAATGTTAAGGGTGTTAGCATACTTATTGGCTATCGCATTAGTCGAATTAGTTGCTTGATTAAGTTGGCAAAAAGTAAATAGTTTTGTTGCTAAAATAGTTAAATCAGTCTCGGTATGAAGATACTTTTCTAGCTTTTCGGATTTTTGAAAATAATCAAGAAATGCCTGATCAGCTGTTTCGTTGATATTTTTAATTATTTCATCTAATCGGTTTAAATCATGCAAAAAAATGGGGTCGGTAAAACTTTGATAAAGTTTGCTCAAATTCCATTCGTTCATTGCTGTTCCTCCTTGTTTTTTTTATAATCAGTTTTCGTAATCCAATATACTTTTGATTCTTTCTCTATGCCGTTAAAAAGCTTTGAAATGATGGTTTCGTAATATTTAAAACCGCATTTTTCGATCACCCGCCGCGACTTATCGTTGTCGATATAGTGCTTAACAAATATAATATCCAATCCAAGTTCATCAAAAGCAAAATTAATAACTCCGATTACTGCCTCAGTCATCAATCCTTGCCCCTCATAAAAGGTTGAAAGGACGTACCCAATTTCCCGATTTAGTTTTTCTTGAGAATCGGATCGATTATGAAGCCCGACGGAGCCAATGACTTTTAAACTTTGTTTTTCGACAATTGCCCAGACATCATCTTCTTTAATAAACTTATGGACAATGCTTAGCGATTCATCCAAAGATTGATGAGGACTCCAACCAGCATTCGGCCCAACTGTTGGCAAAGATGCATATTCATATAAATCATGAACATCTTTAATCGTCCATGATCGTAGTATTAGTCGATTAGTTTCAATGGTTTTCATTACTCAAACCCTCACCAACGGAGATTCCCATACCAGTGATATCGAAATGTTTGCTTGTTCGTAACAAAAGCGTCTTTGTATTAACAACCGATTCATCAATTTTGGGCTTATAATCAAGTAAAGTTTCATAATATTCCGCCAGTTCAACACTGGGACGTATCACCGGATTTTTGGGCAGATAAACAGTACAGCAATCTTCAAACGGTCGATTCGAAATCTCGATTGTACCAATCTCTTGAGCGATTTTCATTGTTGTCAGTTTGTCAAAAATGGCGAGTGGACGGATGATTAAAGCTTGGGTCACCAGATTAATGCATTTCATGCTTTCAAGCGTTTGTGAAGCTACTTGACCGATTGATTCGCCATTGATGATGCACAAACAATCATTTTTCCGCATGATTACCTCAGCGATTCGGTACATCATTCGGCGCATAATCGTAATAATATATGGTTCAGGAATGTTGGCAATGATGGCGCTATGTAATGTTGCAAACGGAACAATATGGATTTTAATCTTGTCATGAGGTGCGTATTTTGCTAATACTTCCACAAGATCAATTGCTTTTTGGACCGATTCGATTGAAGTCATTGGCGTTGATTCAAAATGAAGGCATTCAATCTCAACACCTTGTTTCATTGCTAAATATCCCGCTACCGGCGAATCAATTCCCCCCGATAACATTAGCATTCCTTTGCCACCAATACCCACAGGATATCCCCCCATGGCTTTGATTTGTCCCATAAATAGATACGCGCCATCGTTACGCACTTCGACATTTAAGGTCAATTCTGGATGATGAACATCGACAGTAAGATTTTTGGCAACAGAAAGAATTTTTCCAGCCACGATTGGTGAAATTTCCTGACTAGTTAAGGGATAATTTTTGTCAGCTCTTTTAGTCTCAACCTTAAAGGTTGTTGGCAAATTACGTGTCTTTTCCACAATCATTTCCAAAGCTAAATGCGCTATCTCGTCCATATCAATCGCACACTTGGATATCAGACTATACGAATACAATCCCGATACACGGTTCAATCGTTCAATAACAACCAAAGGATCATTTTCATTTAACATTATATAGACCCTGTCATGCCTAAAATCAAACCCGACATTGATGCCGGATAGTTTCTCTCGAATTAAATGATTTGCTTTATCAATAAAATATTTAATATTTTTACCTTTTAGATTTAAATCCCCATAACGGATGAGTAGCCGTTCATACATACTATCCCTCTTTTTTGTTTCTCTCTTATTTTAACATATTTATTGCGAAAACCAACCGGATAAATTATAATTGTGGCGGTGATAAAATGTTCATAAACTCTGGCCTTTCCGCGAATCGATCGATTAACTATGATCTAATCTTAGAAAACCTCAAGGGATATTTAAGTAAAGGGGTGCCATTCATTACGAATTTAGCCAATATGGCCGCAATTATTCGCTATTTTTTTGACGAGGTCAATTGGGTCGGTTTTTACCTTATTGAGAAAGATCGACTTTTTCTTGGACCATTTCAGGGTTTACCAGCCTGCACAGAAATCCCTCTGGGAAAAGGCGTCTGTGGCATCGCTGCCAAAGACCAAAAAACGATGATTATTAATGATGTAACTCAATTCCCTGATTATATTTCTTGTGATGCTTGCTCCAAATCGGAAATTGTCGTCCCCATAATCAAGAATAACGCCCTTTTCGGAGTGCTTGATATCGACAGTCCCAACGTTTCTCGCTTCGGAGAAACTGAACGATTTGTCCTTGAAAGTGCTGTCGCTCTTTTGGTTGACATCCTTTAAGCTTTAGTATATAATATACCCTGCGCATGTAATAAAAAGCAGTTGTATCCGTAATTTTTACGATTTGATTGTTCCAATCGGGGTTTGGAAGTAGTGTTAACTGCTTAACATGAAACCATTTAAACAATCAAACAAAGGATTGAGGATGCTCCTTACCTATTACGCGTAAATATAGGAGGACAATATATGTCGAGATTTACAGGGTCAAGTTGGAAAGTATCGCGTCGGTTAGGCTTTTCGATTTCCGAAACCGGAAAAGAAATTCTGAAACGTCCATACGTTCCTGGACAACATGGTCAAAAACGCATCAAATTATCCGAATATGGCACTCAACTTCAAGAAAAGCAACGCGTTCGTTTCACTTATGGTGTTAACGAAAGACAATTCCGCAAAACCTTTAATGAAGCCAAAAAAATGGTTGGCAAACAAGGCTCAAACTTCCTTTTCTTGTTGGAATCGCGGTTAGATAATCTTGTTTATCGTGCCGGTTTTGCCAAAACGAGACAGCAAGCCAGACAGTTAGTAAACCACGGACATTTCCATGTCGATGGTAAAAAAGCTGACATCCCCTCAATGAGAATAAAACCAGGACAAGTAATCACGGTAAAAGAATCATCGAAGGATATGCAAGTCATCAAAGAAGCTTTGACATCAGTAGTATCCCGCGTTGAATTTATCTCATTTGATGATAACAAAGTCGCTGCCACTTATGTAAGATTACCTGAAAGAGCCGAAATTCTTCCCGAAATCAAAGAAAATTTAATCGTCGAACTATACAACAAATAATTAAAAACGCATTCCCCGAAATGCGTTTTTTTTTATAAAAAATCGCTCGGCTAAGCCGGGCGATTAATATATTATTTATATACTTTATTCTATTGGTGTTTCTTCTGATAGTTCATCACAAATAATTAGTAGTTCTTCTATCGTTGGAACGCCTCCGGCCAAATCAAAGTAATAGTCAACCGGAACACCTTCTTCAACAGTTTCGCCAGTAGAATATGATAGATTCATTGGTGAAGACATAACCACAATCGCTCCATTTGGCAATACTAAGATTTGAATTGAGCACGCTCCGCCGCCTGATGGTTCGCCAATAGATTTTGCGTAACCAGCTTCAGTTGCTAAAGCCGCAAACAGATTAGCAGCACTGAAAGTATATTCCGAAGTGATGATAAAGAACTCCGCATCAATTGCGAGATCACCAGCAACATCATACGTCCATGAACTGTCAGCGCCAAAGGTGCTGGAATACATCGAAATGTCATCATTGGTGAGATAATTGAGTAGATTCAAAACCCCAGCTAAAACGCCACCACCGTTGCATGATAAATCCAAAACGACATAATCAACATTAGCTGCAGCAATTGATGCCATATCTCGTTCGATTTCCGTCTTGAATTCTTCAGTGAAACTTGTGATTTGATAATAGGCAATATTGTCTTGAATCGTCAATGTAAAATTAGTTGC
>JAQWBC010000039.1 GCA_028707415.1 Candidatus Izemoplasmatales bacterium | reverse complement strand
TTCCGATCTCATGGAAGATATGTTATGGAATGCCAACTACGATAAACGCGTTGCCACTTTGGACGGTTGGTATGAAGAAAAATCCGCGATTGTTGAAGAGTCGTGTTTGTCTGAGGTGGATTATCTATATGATCGAACAAGGGAATTCATCGGTATTTCCCGCGATGCATCCCTATGGAATATCATGATTAATAATTTCCAGATTTTTTTGATTGACTGCCCAACCGATCCAATTCGTTTAGACCGGTGGCAAGTTCTTGAAATCTATCGTGATGAAGTAGACAATTATGCTCAAATCGTCACCGATGATAGTATGCTTCTCATGGAAGGTTTATGTACAGAATTTGCAAGTTTGATTTCAACTTATACCGAACGAACCGCCATGGATTTGAAGTTATCAGAATATCTCCCAAAACTTTCCGAAGTATATGTTGAAGATCTAACGAAAGCCGAATTATTGAATCAAAAAGACATATTCTACATTTTCTTAGATGTTTTTGGAGAGATGATGTCTCAAACCATCATTAATGAAGATGATGCTTATTCGACGCTTCTTCAATTATACTATGAAACATTAGATGACGTAATGACACTTGAATACTCCCAAGACACTAGTACCATTATTCAGGGATACATAAGCAATTTGCTTTCTCAATATGCACTCTGTGAAACAGCAAATTGGATGGATTTTATCCAATATCTTGAAGATCGAATCGAGGATGATCTCTATAATATACTGGTGGTCGATTCGGTATATCTTCAAGAAGTAATAACTGATTTAGACAATCTTCATACCAATGCCCAACTCCAATTAATTGCCGCAACAACACCGGAAATGACAATCTTGGTCTATGTCAATTTCATTGAAGACATGAAATCACTTGCCATGGAAGGCCATCGTGCATGGGCTCTTGCCCAAATGCTATCGATTCAAGAAGACACGTATGCTAGGCTTGCCGAAGACACTTCCAACGCCTTTATAACTGCCTATCTTGAAGACAAAGCAATAATGGAAGGATTAATTCGTGAAGCAAGTCTTGATTTGGTCTATAATCAATTTATCACTTTAGTAAATAACCAAATTCATGATCCATTACTTGATGCCAGAAGAGATGCGATTGAAGCAATCCAAGAATGGTTGATCATTAATTACCCGAAGGCGACCGACGCTTCACGCGCCGACCTGTACACAGCCCAAAGCGATGCCTATGCTGCGTTGTATGCAGCTACAACTGTAGAAGCAATCGATACGGAAAGAACTAATGCCCTTACAGCGCTCGAAACAGCTTTGATTGAAGATCCTGCACGGACGGCTCTATATGATTATCAAATTACTCAAGCTACCGAAGCCATTCAACAGTATGTCGCTAATATTTCTTATTACACGGACTCGATTCGTGGACTCAACCAAGTGTTAATCATCGCTCATAACGCCTACATTACCTTTGCATCAGCCGTCACATATGCCGATTTAGAAAGTGCTTTGAATGCAACATATACGAGTATTGAGGCGGTTTCGTTAACTTGGAGCCCGACCCTTCTTGAGGAAGGTCGTAATCTTTATACATCGTTAATGTATGATTTCATGGTTTCTTGGTCCGACGCTCCCGAAGCAGTTCAAACCGCTTATATAGAAGCATATAGCCAAATTAACGAGGCAACAAATCCACTGCTTATTTTAGAATATTATCAAAATTTTATGGCTTTTGCACAAACATATTTATAATCCTCTAATATGGGACCTTCGGGTCCCTTATTTTTAAAAAAAGCCCTACGAATAATCCCTTAAAAAGGGCTTATTGCATAGGGCTTTGCGTTTTATAGTATTTATTTTTTGCGGAAACCTTGGTAAAATGCCTTCCTATCTTGAGATCCTTCAATCACTTCGAAACCAGTTTCAACTCCTAAAGCCCTAAACAATTCCCGAGTTTGAATGCGGTCTTTCCACGGCGTTCCGTAAGCCGTTTGAATTTTCTTGTTAGGCATTTCAACTTCAACTGGCACGACAAACAGATTTCTATTTTGTCTACCTTGTGGACTGATTTCGGTGTCCCAGATCATAAATGTGCCACCCGATCGTAAAACACGATAAACTTCTTGAAATATTCGTAGATGGTCAATTGTATTAGTATACATGAAAAAGTAAAAAGCCGTAATGGAAACGAAAGTCGCATCTCCGAAGGGAAGATTTCGCGCATCACCGATAACTTTAATTGGCCCGTTGGGAGCTTCGTCAAGTTCTTCTTGATACAAATCGATCGCGGTGACATGGTTTCCAAAAAGCTGTCCGATGATGCCTTCACCACCTCCGCCGAGATCAAGGATTGGGGAAGGAATAATTGTTTTCGAGTTCATATTAATTTTTTGAGCTTTCGTAACGAACATTTTTTTGGAGAATATGCTTCCTATTCGTAACAACAAGCACATAATAAACAATCGCATCATAATCGCCTCGATTTCAATGTTTTTTTTCGTGTGGAAAACATTTAAATAAAGATAACAATCAAAGAATCATCGATCTTAATTCAATAATAGAGATTATCCGATAGTAAAAAATGCAATGTAAATCATTAATCTTCTGCCAGTATGACAACGCAATCTCCTGACGAAAAGACAATCAAGTCATCTTTATTGGGATTGATAAAGACGCCGCCATCTTGACTGATTCGTTTCAATCGATATCCGATCGCGGTTTCCCCCTTGAGAGAAGCGCTATCAACGACAGTATAAAAATCCACAGGTTCGTCCAACTTGACGTATTGTTTTGCGGGTTTTAAATAGATTTCAGACCCAGCTTCGTCGAGAAGTTCGGAAAATACAGCGTTTAAGTGGCGATTCTCAGCAATTTGACAAAGCATTTTGTTCGATAAAACATTGCTAACAATGAAGTCATTGATGCTTGCATATTGCAATACCGGTTCATTTTGGATTCTCTCTATTTCGATAATGATGGGGATATCAAGCATCTTCTCTTCTAAGATGTTCTTTAGATGCATGATGGTAAGAAGCGTTTCCGAATCGGACCGCTCTCCATCCAAAGGATAGTTTGCAACAACAACAATTGTATCGAGTTCGCGATAATCAAGCCGCATAAGAACATCGTTTGAATAAGTAATACCCTTCGTGATTTTGAAACCGACTTCGCAATGCTTGAGAGTTGTTTCGAGAAGAATTGGATCCGTATCTTCAGGAACGAGAAAAACTAGGTTTGATTCGGCCATGATATAAGGACACATTTCGCGAATGACAGACAGCAAATTCGGATTGAAGCCGATGAAAAGAATCTTCCTATAACTACGGCTTGCTTTATGTGGCATTTTGATAATTTGATCTTGAAATCGATTTTCATGATTGTTATTTAGAATTGCTTTGTCATCGTCTTCACAGATAATGATAAGCTTGTCATTATCAGCGATGACTGTATTCATTGGTGGATTGATCTTCGGCAAGTCGTTGTGAAACAATCCACAAACAGCGGCATTAGGAAATAGGCAGAGAACTTCTTTCATCGTCATATTCGCGAGTCGAGAATCTTGATAAAAATAGAATTCGTTCCCTTCGAAATCAAGTAATTCTTTATAGATAAATGACAGCCCTGGTTGAAGACAGGTCTGGGCGGTAATGCGGTTCATCGTATCGGAAAGCAGAATGGCCTCGAGATGATTTCCACACATTCTTTTTGCTGCGTTAAGATTTTGCATGTCGGAAAAGATGGCCGTAACGTGGCCGTTTGCCTCGGGAGCAAAAAATGCGGTCTGACTAATGCCAAGAAGGCACTTTATGTTGGCAACATCGTCATTTTCAGCGATAATTACCGAACGAGCATAAGCAATCGCACACATCTCAAGATTATCCTTTAAATGGATTTCTCCACATCTGACGATGATTTTTGTATTCTTGAAATCCTTGACTGTCGCCTTTAGTTCGTCAATGACGGACCGGGTATCGGTTTCACTGAGAATTACGATAACCGGATGTTTAACGCTTTCGTTGGCAACGAGAATTTCGGAAACAATAATCGGGATGTTGGCATTCCAACCAAGTAAGAGGGTATGTCCTTTTTCGATTACAAGTGATGTCCCCTTTTGCATATTCTCAAGCTTTTTTTGGAAACCGTTTGAAAGAACACTGATGAGCATGCTTGTAATAAATATTCCGACGATTGTCGCAACAGTCATCAAAAGGACATACCAAATTGATCCATCGACATTGGAAAGGTTCCCCGCATCCAATGTCTGCATCAGACTGATCCATAATGTTTCAAAAACCGTAGTCTCTCCACCGGAAAAGAAATACGACAGTAACCCAATCAGAATTACGGCTGTGAAGGTGACGATAGAAAGCATCATTACGATTGCGAAAGTTCCTTTAGACAAAAATTGGTCGACAAAGTAACGAATTTTGTGTGATAGTTTCATGTTATCTCCTCGAAATATCCGTATGTGCTTTATCGTCTTCCCAAGTCAATCATTTGAAGCGATTGGTACGGATTTGATGTATTTGTGTTTAAATTATATATCTATGCTTCAATATATTCAATATCTTCAGCGAATATTCACTGTTCTTCTTTTCGAATATGGTTCTCATAATGTTGCTTTATGATTGTTTGGATATTAGCGTGCTTCGATATATTTGCCATTTCTACTTCTTTTCTAGCTTACAATCAATAATCACTTGGGCATGACCAAACGAAACGATAACCATCAAATCATAATCAATCCCAACAATCACCCGATTTCCTCGAGAAAAATGATATAATTAAAGAAAAGAGCTTTAACAAGGATACACTAAAATATTGATAAATTCCTAAAAAATAATAAATTTGTTAAATAGGCTTTTATATTCTAATAAAAAATAATGGAGGCCGAATCAGTGAAAAAAATTACTTCGATTTCCAAACATAATTGGTTCATACGTTTTGTAAAAAGCGTCATTAGAACCTTCAGAAAGGCTCCCGATATTATCAGTTCCAAAGAACCACTTCCCAACACCGCGATTTTTATCGCTAATCATTGTGGGGCGGCTGGTCCAATTTCCCTCAATATTTATTTTCCCAAAATTTTAGTGCCGTGGGGAGCCCATCAAATGATGGAAAATTATTCATCACGGTGGAGCTACTTATATCAGACCTTTTACAGAAAAAAACTTAAGTATAGCAAACTATGTTCTTTTATTTTGGCAACTCTCTTTGGATTGATTTCCAAAATATTGTATAATGGAGTTCATCTTGTCGCAACTTATCCTGACATTCGAGTCCGAGAAACCATCGAGAATAGTCTTGAGCATCTGCGCCACCAAAATTCAATTGTCATTTTTCCCGAAGATAGTTCGGGTGGATATAAGGATGAAATCAGATCTTTTCATTCCGGTTTTGTTTATCTTGCTTATCAGTTTTTCAAAAAAACCGGCACACATATTCCCATTATCCCGTTGTACTATCATCGAAAATATGGGCAAATACTGATTGGAAAAGCCTATACCCTTGCCAATTTTTCTAATACCAAAAATCGCAAGCAGATAGCAGAACAATTTCGTATAATTCTCAATAAAATGGCAAAAATATATCCTTCTGAACTCTGAATAATTTAAATTTTCTCTTTTCATTTCGTTTATTGACAAGAAAAAGCAACAAACTGAAATGATTCAAAAACAGTAGACATTAATAAAATTGGGATAATCGACAGAGAGGTGATTCCCAATATCGACTACATGGATAAGATCATATCTTTCAAACACCAAAAGACTATTGAAAGAAACCAGTGTGACAATTTCCCAAATCATTCAATGATACTCCTCAAAGTTTTGAACTTAAAGTGAAACGCTTGAGACGAAGTGTGAATATCTAAAAAAAACGTCGCCTTTGTTCAAAAGCAGAAACAAACCAATTATAATCTCAAACAGTCAAGGAATTATGGCGTAAGCATTAGTTAATGAGCCAACTTGAGATAACAAGACTTTCCAAAGTCTGTTTATTTCTAATATGAGCATTCTCAAAGTTATAAACAATATTTAATCACTCATTTCTTGAAAAATGCATATTTTGACGAGATTGTAGGTCAAAAAACAGAACAATAATAAAAAATGTTACTAAACACTTTTTTTGTGTCTACTAACATTTTTTTAACTTTTTTATTTTGTAGCGATTCTCGGCGTTATTTTGATACAATGACGCTTTTCTAAACTTAGGTTCTTGGTTACAATCCCGATTAGAAGCACCAAAAAGGCAACTATTATGAACCCAATGGTATAGATAATAACGAACAAAAAGTGAGGAACATGTGGTTCGATTAATTTTAAGACGGGTAAATGATTTTGATATTGAGGGTTGATGAAGAACATGTTAAAGGTGCCATCGACAATCCATGTGTTATGAGCAAAGTTAAGTAAAATTGCAATTGTCACTAGAATCAAAAAGACAGTGGTTGCTCCGATGATTGATGAGGGTTTAAGTGGGACTCTATTAACGAGAAGTGCGGTGCCAACAACCATCATCGCTCCGTGATGTACCATCGTCTGGATATTGATGCCGATGGTAGAAACAAACACGTCATTTGGATAAATCATGGCCGCTAGTCCGGCAAATAGTCCATATGTACCTAAAAAGTTGATTAAAGCTTGTTGAATTTTTATGTTTTTTGTCAGTCCCGCAAAAAGGGCGACATACATCGGTGTAGAACAGAATTGGAAAGGGAATGCGTACCACTGATAATCCCAATTTGCCTGAAAACTGAAAATGAGTTGTTTGTACACTTCGAATGTCAGTAGCAATCCCGAGAACGAAAGTAAAAACCGCCTGATTTTTAGATCGTTGGCGTTTTTCAGTCGAATCACAGCAATCACGGTTGCGATCAGAGTGATTGTCAAAGCTAAGTAATGAAACCAACTGATGTCGATTGATTGATATGGTACGGGGCGGGCCATTTCTCCATCAAGAAAACTCATGATTTGATCTAACAACGTCATAGTAATCACCTGCTCACTATAATCCCGTTATTATTATAATATACACAGTTTTATATGGTTTTATCTTTACAATTTCTTCACATCGATTTTACTATTATATACATTTTGCTAGGGAAGATGTATTTAATTAACGTCTTTATACTGAGTTATCATTAACTTTTTCTTGGTTGGTTTAGGTGTTTTCAGTCAAGATAAATAGTAAAACATTCTATTCTACAAAATCCAAACAAATCCACGGATTAAAAACGATTTTAATTCAATATCTCGAATACGTCTTGAATAACATTCATCGGAAAGAAATCGATGATTTATTACGCTATTCGCATTCCATCATCAGAACTTTTAAGAATCCCTAAAAATCCGTCATTCTGCATCAGTGATAGATTTCAACCCACCATCAAAAAAGTGCCATTAATCGCATTCGGTAAGTGGCGCTCTTCATATCCCGTGTTAAAATTAGAACTATACCTATAAATATCAATAATTTAGGTTACTATGGGTCTCCACAATTCTGGTAGACAAGAGAAAATAGCCCTTTCTGCAAAGAAAAAGGCCTGATACAGATTGTATCAAACCTATGCTTTCAATATGTGTTGGGTGACCTATTTTGATACAATTACGCACCCTTCATGGACTTTACGCACCCTAGAAAAAATAACGAAACTAGTATATTTTCCACATATC